>NZ_JBSHGQ010000007.1:116098-118689 GCF_053617895.1 Microbacterium sp. NPDC055683
CCGCAGATCTACCCCCCCTCCGGGGGGGGCCGGTCATGTTTTTTATATGCGCCGGGGGGTCCCCCGGGGCGGCGCCCGCGCGCCGGGGGGGGGCCCCCCGGGGGGGGGGGCGCGCCCCCCCCCCGCCGGACCGCATCGACGCCCCGAACGACAGAGAGAAGAGCGACATGACCATCGTCGAGACCGAGCTCCCCGGCGCCGCACCCGGGGCCCGCGACCTCCGTGCCCTGCCCAAGGGCCATCTGCACCTGCACCTCGAGGCGGGCATGCGCCCCGCCACCCTCGCCGCGCTGTGCGAGGAGATCGGCATCGAGCCGCCCGCGACGAGCGGCTTCTCGGGGTTCACCGAGTTCGGGCAGTGCTACCGCTCGCTGCTCGCGGTGCTGCGTGAGCCGGCGAACCTCGAGCGCCTGCTCGACGAGGTGCTCGAGGACCAGGCGGCCGACGGCGTCGTCTACGTCGAGCTCGGGGTGAGCCCGACGTTCTACGCCGAGGTCTACGGCGGGCTCGACGAGGCGCTCGCCCAGCTCGTCTCCTACGCCCAGAAGGCGTCGGAGCGGCACGGCGTCGCCGTCGGGCTCATGCCGACCGTCGACCGCACCGCGAGCGCCGAGGAGGCCGTCGCGGTCGCGCGGTCGGCGGCGGCGTTCGCCGGCCGCGGCGTCGTCTCGCTGGGACTGGCCAACGACGAGCGCGGCTTCCCGTGCCGCGACTTCGCCGAGGCGTTCGCCATCGCCAAGAAGGCCGGGCTGCAGGCGACGCCGCACGCGGGCGAGCTCGTCGGGCCGGAGTCGGTGCGCGAGGCGATCGACGACCTCGCCGCCGACCGCGTGCTGCACGGCGTCCGCGCGATCGAGGACGACGCCCTCGTCGCCGAGCTCGCCTCGCGCGGCATCCCGCTCGATGTGTGCCCGACGTCGAACGTCTTGCTCGACGTCGTCGAGACCCTCGCCGAGCATCCCCTCCCGCAGCTGCTCGCGGCAGGCGTGCGCTGCTCGATCAACGCCGACGACCCCATCCTCTTCGGCCCGAACATCCTCGCCGAGTACGAGGTGTGCCGCACCGTGCTCGGCCTCGACGACACGCAGCTTGCGGCGTGCGCGTGGACGTCCATCGAGACCACGCTCGCGCCGTCCGCCGTCAAGGCACGGGCGAAGGAGCGCATCGACGCCTGGCTGGCCTCGTGAAGACGCTGCACTTCGGCGTCTTCGAGGTGATGGGGCCGCAGGTCGGCGGCACGTTCAGCTGGACGCACCCGCTGAGCGCAGGCATCGACTACCTCGACCCCGCGCACTGGATCCGGATGGCGCGGATCGTCGAGGACGCGGGCTTCGACTTCCTCTTCTTCGCGGGCGGTTACGGCTACCCCATCATCGGAGACGACGTCTCGCGTGTGGCCGTGGAGAAGGGCATCAACTTCGCGGGCGCTGATCCCGACTACCTCATCCCCATCCTGGCCCAGCACACCTCGACCCTCGGATTCGTCGTCACGCAGTCGACGGGTCTGGACCATCCGGCGCAGCTCGCGCGGCGCTTCGCGACGCTCGACCATCTCACGGGCGGCCGCATCGGGTGGAACATCGTCACCGGGGCGTCGCAGAACGCCGTCGCCGAGGTGTTCGGACACGAGCGGATGGTGCCGCACGACACCCGCTACGACATGGCGGCCGAGTACGTCGAGCTGGCATCGCGACTGTGGGAGGAGGCCTGGGAGGACGACGCGTTCGTCGCCGACCGCGCGACGGGCGTGTTCGCGCGCCCCGAGGGCGTGCACCGCGTGGTCTACGACGGCGAGCACTACCGCGCCCGCGGGTACTTCGGGACGCCCCCGTCGCCCCAGCGCACACCCGTGCTGTTCCAGGCCGGCACGTCGCCGAAGGGACGCGCGTTCGCCGCCGGGCACGCCGAGTGCGTCTTCGTGCAGGGCACGACGCCCTCCCGCACGGCGGCAGCCGTGGCGGACATCCGCCGGCTGGCCGCAGAACGCGGACGGGACCCCGAGCTGCTGCGTCTCATGGCGGGGATGACCGTCTTCGTCGCCGAGACGGAGGAGGGCGCGCGGGCGCTCGAGTCGGAGTTCGACGCGCTGCAGACCGACGAGATCGTCGCGGCGCTCTACGCCGGAAACACCGGCATCGACCTGCTCGCGCTCGATCCCGATCGGACGCTGCACCAGGTGCTCGACGCGGGCGGGCCGGTGGGTCAGCTGGGCACGAGCAACATCGAGCGCTTCCTGGGCGACGACGCGCCCACGGTCCGCGAGATCCTCGACCAGCTGCGGGGCCTCGGCACGCGCGGGTTCCGCGTCGTGGGCGACCCCGTGCAGGTCGCCGACCGCATCGAGCAGCTGGCGGCGGAGACCGGGCTCGACGGATTCCTCATCGAGCCGGCGTTCGAGCCGGTCGACCTGCAGGCGTTCGGCGACCTCGTCATGCCGATCCTCCGCGAGCGGGGCCGCATCGCGGCCGGCGTGCCGGGCGGCACCCTGCGCGCGCGGGTGACCGAGCGCGCCGGCGGCGACCGCCTGGGCGACGCGCACCCCGTGCTCGCGACGAGCCGCGTCGCCGTGTGACACGGCGCGTCGCCGCCCG
>NZ_JBSHGQ010000008.1:0-96930 GCF_053617895.1 Microbacterium sp. NPDC055683
GATGCCGCCATCGACGGGGAACTCCGAGATGCCCGCACCGGGCGGCGGCGGCACGGTGTCGACGAAGACGACGCGCGCGACGCGCGCGGGCCGTGGGGGGGGCGCGCCCCCCCCCCCCGGGGCGCCCCCCCCCCGGGGCCCCCCCCCCCCCCCCCACCCCGCTGGCTCGCACCACCCCGACGATGAGGACAGGACGATGACGTCGCACGCACTCGACAACCGCTTCGCGCTCGCCCGCTACCGGGAGGGCGCGTCCGCGCGCCTCGGCCTGGTCGCGGGCGACCGCATCCGCCCCTTGGGCCCCGACGAGCTCGGCGCCCCCGATCTCAACGCGTTCCTCGCCGACGCGTTCGCCGGCTGGGAGCGCCTCGCCGCTCTCGTCGACGCAGACGGCCCGTGGCGTCCGCTCGCCGATGTGACGCTCACGGCTCCCGTCGAGCCGCGCCAGGTGCTGCAGACGGGCGCCAACTACCGCCAGCACGTCATCGAGCTCGTGGCGGCGGGGCTCACGAACAACACCGACCGCACGCCGGAGGAGGCGCGCGCGTTCGCCGCCGAGATGATGGACGAGCGGGCAGCTCACGGCGAGCCGTACTTCTTCATCGGGCTGCCCGCGTGCGTCGTGGGCGACGACGTGCCGCTCGCGCTCCCCGCATACAGCGAGGTGCACGACTGGGAGCTCGAGCTCGCCGTCGTCATCGGCCGCGAGGCGTTCCGCGTGTCGCGCGACGACGCGCTCGACCACGTCGCGGGCTACACGATCGTCAACGACATCACGACGCGCGACCTCGTGTTCCGGAAGGACATGAAGGAGATCGGCACCGACTGGTACCGCGCGAAGAACGCCCCGGGATTCCTCCCGACGGGGCCGTTCCTCGTGCCCGCCGGCCTCGTCGACGAGGCAGACGCCCGCGTGCGCCTCGAGCTCAACGGCCAGACGATGCAGGACTCCTCCACGAGCGATCTGCTCTTCGACATCCCCGCCCTCGTCTCCGCGGCGAGCCAGACGATGCCGCTGCTCCCCGGCGACCTGCTGCTCACGGGCAGCCCCGCGGGGAACGGCCAGCACTGGAAGAGGTTCCTGCAGGACGGCGACGTCATGACGGGGTCGATCGCCGGCCTCGGCGCCCAGGTCGTGCGCTGCGTGGCGGAGGGCGCATGAACCTCCACGACCCGGCCCTCATCGACCGCTCAGACCCGGCGGGCTACATCGCCGAGGCGGCGGAGGCCTACCGCAACTGGGGCCGCTGGGGCGAGGACGACCGCCTCGGCACCCTCAACCTCATCGGCGACGCCGAGCGCGCCCGCGCGGCCGCGCTCGTGCAGGAGGGGCGCGTCCTCTCGCTCGCGCAGTCGTTCGACATGGACGGTCCGCAGAGGGGATGGCGGCGCCGGACGAACCCCGTGCACACGATGCTCGACACGGGCACCGACGCCGAACGCGGCACGCAGGGCTTCCCGCACGGCATCGGCGGTGCGGACGACGTCATCGCCATGCCGCTGCAGTGCTCGACGCAGTGGGACGGGCTCGGCCACATCTTCGACCGCGGGATGGCCTGGAACGGGCGGCGCGCGGGCGACGTCGTCACGAGCGACGGCGACCTCGTGACCGGCATCGAGCACACCGCCGACCGCATCGTCGGGCGGGGCGTGCTCCTCGACCTCGGCGCGCACCTGCGCCCGGAGACGGGGGAGCTCGAGGACGGCTACGCCATCACCTCCGCCGACCTCGACGCGTGCATCGCCGCGCAGGGCGCGTCGAGCGCCGTCGGACGCGGCGACCTGATGCTCGTCCGCACGGGCCGCCTCTCCCGCGCCCGCCGGGAGGGATGGGGCGAGTACGCGGGCGGTCCGTCCGCCGGGCTCTCCGTCACGACGGCGGGATGGCTGCGCTCTCGCGACGTCGCGGCGGTCGCGACCGACACGTGGGGCTTCGAGGTGCGCCCCAACGAGTTCGACATCGCCTTCCAGCCGCTCCACCAGATCGCCATCCCGAACATGGGCCTGACGATCGGCGAGATGTGGGACCTCGACGCCCTCGCGCAGGCGTGCAGGGAACGGGGGCGATGGGAGTTCCTGCTCGTCGCCCCGCCGCTGCCCATCACGGGGGCCGTCGGCTCGCCCGTCAACCCGCTCGCCATCCTCTAGACACCCCCACCGAAAGAACGAGGAGGTTCTTCATGACCGCTGTGACGAAGGTCGCGATCGCCGGATGCGGCGCCGCCAGCCTGGCCGTGGCCATCCCGCTCGCCGAGGCGGGCGTCTCCGTCGACGTGTACGAGCTGAAGCCCGAGCTGTCGGCGCTCGGATCCGGCATCACCCTGCAGGGCAACGCGCTGCGCGCGCTCGGGCGCCTCGGCGTCTGGGAGCGGGCAGCCGCCGAGGGATACCCGTTCGAGGGCCTCACGCTGCGCGCGCCCGGCCCCGACGCGGCGGTCATCGCCGAGCTCCCCGAGGTGAAGACGGGCGGCCCTGACTTCCCCGCGTGCATGGGCATGTACCGCCCCGACCTCGCGCGCATCCTCGTCGAGCGCGCCGAATCGCTCGGCGTGCGCATCCACTTCGGCGCCAAGGTGACGGGCGTGCGCGAGACGGACGAGGGCGTGCTCGTCGACGTGGGGGGCGCCCCCGTCGGCGTGTTCGACCTGCTCGTCGGGGCGGACGGCCTGCACTCGACCGTGCGCGAGCTCATCGGCATCGAGACGCAGCCCGAGCACACCGGCATGGGCATCTGGCGCGCATTCGTGCCGCGCCCCACCGAGGTGACGCAGAGCCAGCTCTACTACGGCGGCCCCGCCTACATCGCGGGCTACACGCCCACGGGCGAGGACACCATGTACGCGTTCCTCGTGGAGGACGCGCAGGACCGCTTCGGCGTGAGCCCCGCCGAGGCCGTCGAGATCATGAGGGGCCTGTCGGCCGCCTACGGGGGGCCGTGGAACGCCGTCCGCGAGAGCCTGTCGGAGACGAGCCGCATCAACTACACGTGGTTCACGGCTCATGTGATCGACGGCGCCTGGAACCGCGGGCGCACGGTCGTGATCGGCGACGCCGCGCACAGCTGCCCTCCGACGGTCGCGCAGGGCGCCGCGCAGGCGATGGAGGACGGCATCGTGCTGGCTGAGCTGCTGCTCGCGGCCGATGTCGTCGACGGCGCCCTCTGGGATGCCTTCCACGCGCGCCGCGTGCCGCGCGCGACGGCGGTCGTGGAGGCGTCCGTCCAGCTCGGTCGGTGGCAGCTCGAGCACGACCGCGACGCCGACGCGGCCGGGCTCATCTTCGGCGTCTCGCAGCGGATGGCGCAGCCGGCATGAGCGGGCCGATCGACGTCCACGCCCATCTGCTGCTCCCCACGCTGCAGGACGAGGTGGCCCGCCGCGACCCGGAGGGGTTCGCCGCGGCGGGCGCCCTGGAGGCGCGGCGCAACGGGCCGGAGAGCCTCGCCGCGTCGGGGCGGATGATCGGCGCCCGCATCCCGCTCCTCACCGACGTCGCGGCGCGCGTCGCCGCGATGGACGAGCAGGGCGTCGCGGTGCAGTGGGTGAGCCCGTCTCCCAGCCACTACTACCCGTGGGCGGGCGAGGAGCTCGCCGTGTTCGCGGCCGTCGAGGCCAACGCCGCGATCGCCGCGCACGTCGCGCTGGCGCCCGACCGTCTCTCGGGCCTCGGGGTCGTGCCGCTGCAGCATCCGGCACGGCTCGTGGAGTGCCTCGACGACGCGCTCGCGCGGGGGCTCCTGGGTGTCGAGCTTTCGTCGGCGGCGGGCGACGTGGAGCTCTCCGACGAGCGCCTCGAGCCGTTCTGGGCGCGCGCGGAGGAGACCGGGGCCGTGCTCTTCCTCCATCCTTTCGGGTGCACGCTCGACGAGCGCCTCGACCGGTTCTACCTGTCCAACACGGTGGGGCAGCCGACCGAGAACGCCGTCGCGCTGTCGCATCTGATCTTCGCGGGCGTGCTCGACCGCCATCCGGGGCTGCGCATCGTCGCCGCCCACGGAGGCGGCTACCTGCCGACCGTGATCGGCCGCTCCGACAGGGCATGGGCCGTGCGGCCGGAGGCGCACGGGTGCGCGCAGGCGCCGTCGAGCTATCTGCGCCGGATCTGGTTCGACACCGTCGTGCACGACGCGGTCACCCTGCGCGCGCTCGTCGCGGTCGCAGGCCCCGAGCGCGTCGTCCTCGGCAGCGACTTCCCGTTCGACATGGGCCTCGACGATCCCGTCGCCTTCGTGCGCGACGCGGGCTTCGGCGACGACGTGCTCTCGGGCAACGCGGCGGCGCTCGCCGCAGGCGTGCGTGCGGGATCGGCAGGGATCGCGGGCACGCAGCGGATGGCGGAGGCCGGCGCATGAGGATCGGCCGCTGGACGCGCGACGGGCGCGCAGAGGACGGCTTCATCGAGGCGGACGGCGTCGTGCCGTTCGCCGACGGCCTGACGGTCGCCGAGGTGCTCTCCGCCGGCCTCGCCGCACTTCCTGGCCTGCGCGAGCGCTCGGGCCATCCGGTCGCGGGCCTCGACGGGGTGGCGCTGCGCGCGCCGCTCGACCCCGCGACGGTGCGCGACTTCGTCGCGTTCGAGGAGCACGTCGAGGGCGTGAGCGCCTCGGTCGACGGGAAGAGCGAGGTCGTGCCGGAGTGGTACGAGGCGCCGACCTTCTACTTCACGAACCCGCACACGATCGCGGGGCCGGGCGACACGATCGCCCCGCCCGTGACGGCGCGGCTCGACTTCGAGCTCGAGGTCGCGGCCGTGCTGGGGGTCGAGGGGGCGAACCTCACGGCCGACGAGGGCGAGGCGGCGATCTTCGGGTACACGATCATGAACGACTGGTCGGCCCGCGACCTGCAGTCGCGCGAGATGAAGGTGCGCCTGGGCCCCTGCAAGGGCAAGGACTTCGCGACGAGCCTCGGTCCGTGGATCGTCACGGCTGACGAGCTCGCGCCGTTCCGCGACGCCGACGGGTTCCTCGCGCTGCGCGCCGAGGTCTCGGTCAACGGCGAGCGGTACGGCGAGGACCTCGTCTCGAACATGGGATGGCCCTTCGGCGAGCTCGTCGCCTATGCCTCGCGCAATGCGCGCGTCGTGCCCGGCGATGTGCTCGGCTCGGGGACGGTCGGGAACGGCGGCTGCCTCGGCGAGCTGTGGGGGCGCGGCAGCACCCTTCCGCCGCTCGCCGAGGGCGACGAGGTGCGCATGTCGGTCGAGGGCATCGGCGAGCTCTTCGGGGTCGTCGGCGCCGCCGCGTCGGCCCCCGCCATCCCCCGCGCCCGGGTGCGGAGCCGCGCGCGCACGCGCTGACCCGCCGCGAGCGCGCCCGCGCGCGTCGACCCGGCGTCAGATCCGTGTCGCGGCGATGCGGGCGCCCTCGCCGAGCGAGGCGAGCTTCGCCCAGGCGATCTGCTCGTGCACGCGGCCGCCCAGGCCGCAGTCCGTCGCGGCGATGACACGCTCGGGGCCGACGATGCGCGCGAAGCGCTCGATGCGCTGGGCGACGAGCTCGGGGTGCTCGACGAGGTTCGAGGAGTGGCCGACGACTCCCGGCACGAGCACGAGGTCGTCGGGGAGGAGGCCCGCGTTCTCCTCCCACACGGCCCACTCGTGCTCATGGCGGGGGTTGGCCGCCTCGAACGAGATCTGGCCGACCTTCGCGCCGAGCACCGTCCGGAGGATGTGCCGCAGCTCGATGTCGGTCGTGTGGGGGCCGTGCCACGATCCCCAGCACAGGTGCAGGCGCACGCGCTCCTTCGGCAGCCCCTCGATGGCCGCGTTGATCGCGTCGATGCGGATCTGCGTGAAGGCGAGGTAGTCCTCGACGCTCGGCTCGGGGTTGATCTGGTCCCAGTTCTCGGCGAGCGACGGGTCGTCGAGCTGCAGGACGAGGCCGGCGTCGACGATCGCGCGGTACTCCTCTGCGAGGGCGGCGCCCCAGGCGTCGATGTGCGCCTGCTCGTCGGGGTAGAAGTCGTTGCGGACGCGCGCAGCGGACCCCGGCGCGATGGCCGTGAGGAACCCGGTCTCGCCGTCGTCGAGCGCTCCGCGCAGGGCCGCGATGTCGGCGGCTGCCGCCCCCTGGCCGCGGTACGAGAGCGCCGACGTCGTGGTGGGGAAGGCCGTCGCGCCCTTCCCGGTCTCGACGCCGTGCTCGGGGTCGGCGTAGGCCTCGGCGAACGCCTGCCGGTCGCGCCGGTCGAGGAACGAGGTGAGGCGGATGGCCCCGGGCTCCGAGCGCCGCGGCGGCTCGTTGAACGCGTTGACCTCCGTGAGCGAGAGGCCGTTCACGCGCTGGAACGAGTAGCCCCACCAGGCGCCGTAGTCGACGGGGCTCGACATCGCCTTGCCGAACTCGCCGTCGCCGGGCTGCGTGATGCCCACCTCGCGCTGGCGCTCGACGACGTCGCGGACGGCCTCGGCGACGAGCTCCTCGTACTCGGGTGTCGTCGCGAGCGTGAAGCCGTCGTCCTCGAAGGTGCGCGCGGAGTTGGCCTCGATGAGGGCCTTCGTGCGCGGCAGGCTGCCGGCGGTCGTCGTCTCGATGGTCGTCATGCTGCACAGCTCCTCGCCACGGGGAGCGCCCCCGCCTCCGCGACGCTACCCCGTGCGCCCCGTTCGCTCCGCATCGGGTGTCGAACAGTGACGGATGGCTCGGGCTGGCGCGCGGACGGTGCACGCGCTAGAGTATGCGTATAGCGAACGTACGTTCGCAGAACGAACATCAGCGAGGAGGCCGGATGATCGACAAGACCGTCGCGGGCGTCGAGGACGCCGTCGCGGGGATCGAAGACGGCGCGACCGTCATGATCGGCGGCTTCGGGCGCGCGGGGCAGCCCGTCGAGCTCATCGACGCGCTCATCGCCCATGGCGCGACCGACCTCACGATCGTGAACAACAACGCGGGCAACGGCGACACCGGTCTCGCCGCGCTCCTCGCCGCGCGGCGCGTGCGCCGGATCATCTGCTCCTTCCCTCGCCAGAGCGACTCGTGGGTCTTCGACGGCCTCTATCGCGCCGGGGAGATCGAGCTCGAGCTCGTGCCGCAGGGCAACCTCGCCGAGCGCATCCGCGCGGCGGGCGCCGGCATCGGCGCCTTCTTCAGCCCCACGGGCGTCGGCACAGAGCTCGCGGAGGGCAGGGAGCAGCGCGAGATCGACGGCCGCTCCTACGTGCTCGAGTACCCCATCCGGGCGGATGTCGCCCTCGTCAGCGCCTACCGCGCCGACCGATGGGGAAACCTCGTCTTCCGGGAGACGGCACGCAACTTCGGCCCCATCATGGCGACGGCGGCCACCACGACGATCGTGCAGGTCGACGAGGTCGTGCCGCTCGGTTCGCTCGATCCCGAGACCGTCGTCACGCCGGGCATCTTCGTCGACCGCGTCGTCGCGGTCGGTGAGCGCGCGTGGCTGCAGGACGGCGTCTTCGTCGGAGGCGTGAGCATCGAGGGCGCCCCGATCGGCGCCGAGGAGGGAGCGCAGTGACCACCCGCATCAGCCGCGACGAGCTCGCCGCCCGCATCGCGGCGGACATCCCGGAGGGCTCGTTCGTGAACCTCGGCATCGGGGCGCCGACCCTCGTGGCGAACTTCCTCCCGGCCGACGAGGAGATCATCCTCCACACCGAGAACGGCCTGCTCGGCATGGGAGCCGCTCCCGAGCCCGGCCGCGTCGACCCCGACCTCATCAACGCCGGGAAGCAGCCCGTCACGGCTCTGCCGGGAGCGGCGTACTTCCACCATGCCGACTCGTTCGCCATGATGCGCGGTGGTCATCTCGACGTGTGCGTCCTCGGGGCGTTCCAGGTGTCGCAGACGGGCGACCTCGCGAACTGGTCGACGGGAGCGCCCGGCGCCATCCCCGCCGTCGGCGGCGCCATGGACCTCGCCATCGGAGCCAAGCAGGTGTTCGTCATGACCGACCTGCTCACGAAGCAGGGCGCATCGAAGCTCGTGGCGTCGTGCACCTACCCGCTCACGGGCGTCGGATGCGTGACGCGCGTGTACACCGATCACGCGGTCTTCGACGTGGCGGATGGCCGCTTCCGTATCCGCGAGCTGTTCGGAGACAACACGGTCGCGGGGCTCGAAGCCCTCACCGGCCTCGACCTGGAGGAGAAGGACGCATGACCGCGAGCTTCGTCTACGACGCCGTCCGCACCCCGTTCGGCCGCGCAGCCGGCGCGCTCTCGGGCGTGCGTCCCGACGACCTCGCCGCTGTCGTGATGCGCGCCGCCGTGGAGCGCACGGGGCTCGACCCCGCGCTCATCGACGACGTGATCTTCGGCGACGCGAACCAGGCGGGAGAGGACAACCGCAATGTCGCGCGCTTCGGCGCGCTGCTCGCCGGCTTCCCCGTCTCGGTGCCCGGTGTGACCGTCAACCGCCTGTGCGGCTCGTCGGTCGAGGCCGTCATCCAGGGGTCGCGCGCCATCGAGGCGGGCGACGACCGCATCGTGCTCGCGGGCGGCGTGGAGTCGATGAGCCGGGCGCCGTTCGTCGTCGAGAAGTCGGCGAAGGCGTGGCCCGCCGTCGGCAACCAGACGCTCTGGAACACGTCGATCGGGTGGCGGATGGTCAACCCCGCGCTCCCCGCGCAGTGGACGATCTCGAACGGCGAGAGCGCGGAGCTCCTCGCCGAGATCCACGGGATCTCGCGCGAGGAGCAGGACGCCTTCTCCGTGCGCAGCCACGAACTCGCCGCGCGGGCATGGGCCGAGGGCGCATACGACGACGAGATCGTGCAGGTGGAGGGCCATGAGCTCGCCCGCGACGAGGGCATCCGCGACGGGTCGACGGTCGAGAGGCTCGCCGGCCTGAAGCCGCTGTTCAAGAAGGACGGCACCGTCACGGCCGCGAACTCGTCGTCGATCAACGACGGCGCCTCCGCCGTGCTGCTGGGCGGCGAGGGCGCGCTCGAGGCGGAGCCGCTCGCCCGCATCGCCGGCCGCGGCGTGTTCGGCAACGAGCCGCACCTGTTCGGCGTCGCACCCGTGGAGGCGGCGAACATCGCGCTGCGGCGCGCAGGGCGCACGTGGGCCGACGTCGACGTCGTCGAGCTCAACGAGGCGTTCGCGTCGCAGAGCCTCGCGTGCATCCGCCAGTGGGACGTGGACCCCGAGCGGGTCAACATCCACGGCGGCGCGATCGCGATCGGACATCCCCTGGGGGCGTCGGGCGGCCGCATCATCGGCCACGCCGCGCACGAGCTGAAGCGGCGCGGCGGGGGAGTGGCGGTCGCCGCCCTCTGTATCGGCGTCGGCCAGGGGCTCGCGGTCGTCCTCGAGCGGTAGTGCGGACACAGCGCAGGAGTTCCGCGGCCGTCAGCGCGTTCATCCCGCGGTACGACGCGGATCGCGTGCGCGCGCTGACGCCCCGGGGTCTCGGACTCCTGCGCTGTGCTCGGGGTAGGGTCGCGAGGTGAGCATGAGCGAGCCCGACGACGCGCGCGGCGACTTCGTCCAGTCCTTCGCCCGCGGTCTCGCGGTCATCCGCTGCTTCGACGCGGACCATCCGCGTCTCACTCTCAGCGAGGTCGCCGCGCGCGCCGGCATCACGCGCGCGGCGGCCAGGCGGTTCCTGCTGACGCTCGAGAGCCTCGGCTACGTGCGCGGCACGGGGCGCGAGTTCGCGCTCACGCCCCGCGTTCTCGAGCTCGGCTTCAGCTACCTGTCGGCGCTGTCGCTGCCAGAGGTCGTGCAGCCGCACCTCGAGCGGCTCTCGCAGGAGGTCGACGAGAGCGTGTCGGCCGCCGTGCTCGACGGCGGCGACATCGTGTACGTCGCACGTGTCCCCACGCGGCGGATCATGAGCGTCGGCATCACGATCGGCACCCGGTTCCCGGCGTATGCGACGAGCATGGGGCGCGTGCTGCTCGCGGGGCATCCCGACGCCATTCCCGAGGCGCCCGTGTCTCCCGCGACGGGGGAGCAGATGGACAGGGACGCTCTGCGACGGGCGATCGCGCGGGCGGCGGACGACGGCTTCGCCATCGTCGACGGCGAGCTCGAGCAGGGCGTGCGGTCGATCGCGGCGCCCGTCCACGATCGTGACGGCCGCGTGATGGCGGCCGTGAACGTGTCGACGGCGAAGTCGCGCGTGAGTGGGGAGGCGCTCGAGAGCGAGATCCGCCCCCTGCTGCTCGCGACGACCGCCGCGATCGACGCCGAGCTGCGCCACCTGTAGTCGCGCGGTCAGCGGGATTCGGCGCGGACGGGGGAGCTCCCGCGCGGGGTGGACTGGCTCGTGCGGCGCCGCCGGTCGCGCATGCCGAGGCCGTCGCAGCGGGTGCAGGGAGATGTCGTCTCGTCCGCCCGGGCGGTTACGCTGGCTCCGTGCGTGAGATTCGTGATCTGGACACCGTCGAGCTGATTCTTGAGGCGCAGGGCATCTTCGATGCCATCCGCGGCACCCGCGTGATCGACGCGGGCACGATGCGCGCACTGCAGCAGTCGGGCAACTACGTCACCGGCTATTTCGATGACGGGCGGATGGTCGGGGCCTCGGTCGGGTTCTTCGGTGCGCCGGACGACCGCGCCATGCACTCGCACATCACGGCACTGCTGCCCGAGTTTCGCGGGCGCGGATGGGGCCGCGAGTTGAAGGAGCATCAGCGCCAGTGGGCGCTGCGCCGAGGGGTCGGCAACATCACGTGGACGTTCGACCCGCTCGTCGCGCGCAATGCGCGGTTCTATCTGGGTGTGCTCGGCGCGCGTGTGACGAGCTACGTCGTGAACCAGTACGGCATCTTCGGCGGCGGCGACGCGGGCGACGAGTCGGACCGCCTCGACGTGAAGTGGGCGCTCGCCGATCTCGCTCGCACCCCTGCCGACGCTGATGTCGTCGCGACGCTCGAGATCCCCGAGGATGTCGAGGCGCTGCGCGAGAGCGACCCGGCCGCCGCGCACGAGTGGCGTATGCGCGTGCGTCGCGAGATGGCCGTGCTCACGGGGCGCGGCCTGCGCCTGGCCGGCTTCGCCCCCGGACGCGGGTACCTGTTCACGGAAGCCTGAACCGGGTCCTTATTCGCCACGTCGGCCTCCCGGGCACTCGACCGTGCCCCGCGCCCGGCTCAGCCCGGCAGCGACGGGTGCGGCTCCGTGGAGCGCTGGCGCGGGATGAAGAGCGACAGCACGACGGCGACGGCCCCCGCGGCGATCGCGAGCCAGAAGCACACCTCGAATGCCGCGCGGGTCGGGATGGTCGCGCCGTCGACGTCGATGCTCATGGCCGCGAGCACGCCGCCCATCACCGCGGAGGCGCTCGAGGTGCCGACCGAGCGGAAGAGCGCGTTGAGCCCGTTCGACGCTCCCGTCTCGTTCGCGGGGACCGCGCGCATGATGATCATCGGCATGGCCGCGAACGTGAACCCGATCCCGACGCCGATGAGGATGTTCGCCACGAGGATGTGCCACACCTCGGTCGACCACAGCAGCACGAACACGTAGGCGAGCACGATCGCCGCGGCGCCGCCCGTGAAGAGAGGGCGCGGCCCGATCGTGCGCTCGAGCCAGCCAGACAGCGGCGAGATGACCATCATGACGAGGCCCGCGGGCATGACGACGAACGCCGCGGCGATCATGTCGAGGCCGAACCCCGACCCCGTCTCGACGGGCAGCTCGAGCAGCTGCGGGAAGGTGACGTTCGACGAGAACAGGGCGAAGCCCATCCCGATCGCGGCGACGTTCGTGAAGAGCACGGCGGGGCGCGCGGCGACCCGCAGATCGAGCAGCGGGTCGCTCGCGCGCAGCTGGTAGACGCCCCACACGAGCAGGACCACGACGCCGCCGACCACGCAGGCGAGCGCGGCGGGAGACGCCCACCCCCACTCCGCGCCGCGGGAGACGAACAGCAGGATGCCGGTGAGGCCGACCGCGAGGCCGATCGCGCCCACGATGTCGAGACGACCGGGGGAGCGGAGGATGTCCTCCGGCACGAAGAGGACCACGAGCGCGAACCCGACGACTCCCAGCCCGGCGGCGAGCCAGAACAGACTGTGCCAGTCGGCGTTCTGGGCGAGGTATGCCGCCAGAGGCATGCCGACGGCGCCGCCGACGCCCATGGTCGCGCTCATGAGCGCCACGGCCGTGCCGAGCCGCTCGGGAGGCAGCACGTCGCGCATGATCGCGATGCCGAGGGGGATGACCCCCGTCACGCCGCCCTGCAGCGCGCGCCCGATGATGACGCCGACGATCGAGCCCGACAGCGCGGCGATGAGCGAGCCGACGACGAGCAGGGCGAGCAGCACGATGACGACGCGCCGCTTGCCGTACATGTCGCCGAGGCGCCCGGAGATGGGCGTCGCCACCGCGGCCACGAGGAGCGTGATCGTCACGACCCAGGTCGTGTCCTCGCGCGAGGCGTCGAGCAGCGCGGGCAGCTCGGCCTGCAGCGGCACGACGAGCGTGAACATGAACGACGAGCACAGTCCCGCGAACGCGAGGACGGCGACGGTGAGCCACCGCGGCGGCCTTCGGGAGAGTGTGGCGCGCCGGTTCATCCCCTCCAGGCTAACGGTGCCCGCCGACACCGGCTCCGCGTACCGTGGGAGGCATGATCGGCCCCGACTGGATTCCGCACCACCGCGCCTCGGATCGCGAGCTGGTGGGATGGCTGCGTCCTGCCGACGAGGGATGGGTCGCGATCTCGCTCTTCGGCGCGGACCTCACCGGGCCCGTGGACTGGGATGAGGCGGAGGCGCTCCTCGAGGAGCAGGGGCTCTCGTGGATGGCCGACGTCTGGCTGCTGCGGGGCGACGACGGGCGCGACATCCGCGTGAGGCTCGTCGAGTTCGCCCCCGATCGACTCCGCGACGACGGCACCGTGGAGGCCGGGCGGGTCGTCGTGAAGACCGACGACTTCGGCGCCATCGACGTGCCGTACCGTCTCATCGATCTGCCGTGGCCGCCGCCGTCGACGCTGCGGCCGCTGAGCAAGGGCAGCGGCGGCGCACTCGCCTGACTCAGCCGATCGCGCCGAGGAACGCCCGCGGATCAGGGGCGTCGCCCGGGGCCTGGATGGCGACGGCGTCGGCGCCCGCCTCGGCCAGCTCGCCCACGCGGTCGGCGATCTGCTGCGCCACGGCGCCCGCACGCGGGTCGATCTCGGTGAACGTGCGCACGAGGGTGCGGCCGGGGCGCCCCGACGCCGCGCGCCCCTCGTCGACGATCGCGCGGGCGTCGCGCACGGTCTGCCCGCCCGTGACGGTGTCGAGCAGCACGGAGTCGCCGATCTCGCCCGCGAGCCGCAGCGTCTTCGGCCCGCGCGCGCCGATCGTGATCTCCGGCGCGGCCGCGGGCGGCCATCCGAGGCGCACGTCGGAGAGGGACACGTAGCGGCCGGCGACGTCGACCGTGTCGCCGTCGAGCAGCGTCCGCACCGCCGTCACGTACTCGCGGAGCAGTGTGAGGGGTGAGGCGACGCGCGCGCCGACCTGGCCCATCCAGTCGAGCACGCCGTGCCCGAACCCGGCCACGAAGCGGCCGGGGGCGAGGCGCTCGAGCGTCGCGATCTCCATCGCCGCGAGCGCGGGGTTCCGCAGCGGCACGGGCAGCAGACCGATGCCGACGCGGACGCGCGAGGTCGACGCGAGTGCCGCGGCGGATGTCGTGAGCCCGCCCTCCTGGAAGCAGTCCTCCCACAGCCACAGCTCGGCGACGCCCGCGTCGTCGACCGCGCGCGCGACGGCCACGAGCTCCTCCGGCGGCGATTGCGGACGGAAGACGATGCCGACGAGGGGCGACGATGCCGAGGTCATGGCCCCATCGTGCCATCAGGGCCCGACATCGGGGAGGGACGGCCGCGCACGGCGACGCCGCGCGATGTCGCCGGCCCGTGCCATCCTGGTCGCGTGACGACGCAGGGGCCGGGCACTCCCGGCGGGACAGCCGAGCGGCCGGCCGTGTTCTTCCGCGACGCGGCCGAGTTCCGGGCGTGGCTGGAGCAGAACCACGACACCGCGACGGAGCTGTGGATGGGCCTGCGGCTCGCCCACGTCGCCGACCGCGGCCTGACGTGGGCGGACGCCGTCGTCGAGGCGCTCTGCTTCGGATGGATCGACTCCGTCTCGCAGCCGGTCGACGCGGACGCGCGCCGCCAGCGGTGGACGCCGCGCACGGCACGCAGCACGTGGTCGCTCGTCAACATCGCCCACGTCGAGCGGCTGCTCGCGGAGGGACGCATGCATCCGGCGGGCATCGCGGCGTTCGAGCGCCGCACCGAGGCGCGCTCCGGCACCTACTCGCACGAGAACCCTGAGGTCGAGATCGCGGAGGCGCAGCAGCGTGTCATCGACGCGTCGCCCGCCGCCGTCGCGTTCCTCGCCGCCGCGACGCCGGGCTACCGCAGGGCGGTGCGCCACTGGATCGTGTCGGCGAAGCAGGAGGCGACGCGCGACCGCCGGGCGCGCCAGCTCGTCGAGGACTGCGAAGCGGGCCGCCTCATCCCGCCCCAGCGTCCCGGTGGCACGCCCGCGTGGCTCGCCCGCGCGGCCGCGGCGGCGGCCTCAGCGGGGTGAGGCTGACGGCGCCCGCTGCCCGCGGCCGAGGAGCACCAGCACGACCACGATCCACGCGGTCGCCGCCACGGCGACCGCCGCCGCGGTTCCCCAGAGCGCGGCGGGGTCGGAGATCGCCAGCGACGGCAGGTAGCGTCCCGGCACGAGCGCGGCGAACGCGCCGGCCGCCACCGCACCCGCCCACGAGCCCACCATGTTGCCGATGTGGGAGGCGATGCGGCGACGTCGGATCGCGATCACTCCGAGCGTCGTCGTCGCGAACGTGAACACGGCGAGGGCGTGGAACAGCGTCAGTCCGCCGCTGAGCGAGTAGATGAACATGCCGCTCACGCACACGAGGTACATCATCACGACGAACGTGCGCCCGATCACGCGATGGGCGGCATCCCTGCGGCGCCGGAGGATGTTGACCGGGCCCAGCAGCACGACGAACGACGCCGCGACGGCGTGCACAGGGATGGCCAGCGCGTGGATCTCCATAGCGCAAAGATAGAGGCACTATCCGATGGGTGCATCCTGGATAGCGGAGGCGCCCGCATCGATCCGAGGAGTCACGATGAAGCTCTCCGAGCTGTCGCTCAGGAGCGGTGCGTCCGTCCCGACGCTGAAGTACTGGATGCGCGAGGGCATCCTCCCGCCGGGAGCGCTGCGGAACCAGACCACCGCCGTCTACGACGAGCGGCACCGGGAGCGGGTCGCCCTCATCCGGACGCTGCGCGAGGACTTCGACCTGCCCATCGTGCGCATCCGCCGCCTCGTCTCGCTCATCGACGACCCGGGCGTCCCGCTCCTCGACGTCATGCAGGAGTGCCAGCTCATCGCGGTCGGGCTCGCACCGGGCGGCGACGGCGACGACTCCGGCCCCGTGAGGTCGGTCATCCGCGACCTGGGATGGCCGGATGCGGCGAGCATCGCCAGGGACGCCCTCGCCTCCGCGCTCGACGACGCGGTGCGCGCGGGCGTGCCGTTCTCGACGGAGACGCTCACGGCCTACGGGCGTGCCCTCGCGCCCTTCGCGGCCGCAGACATCGCCGTCATCCACCCCGAAGGATCGCGCGACGCGGTCGCGCGGGGGCTCCTCCGCGGGGCCGCGGCGCAGGCGCGTGTGCTGCTCGCCATGAACCAGCTCGCGCACACCTCGGAGGCCATCCGTCGCACCCGCGGGCGCGGCCCCGCGCCCGCGTCTCCGAGCGCCGACGACTAGGATTGCTGGCGATGCCCGCGCGCCTCGCGCGGCCGCGCATCGCCATCCCCCTTTCCGACCATTGGAGCCACCGTGGCCGAGCAGTCCCGCCTCGACAAAGTCATCGCCCTCGCCCGTCATCGCGGGTTCGTCTTCCAAGCGGGCGAGATCTACGGCGGGTCGAGGTCGGCGTGGGACTACGGCCCCCTCGGCACCGAGCTCAAGGAGAACGTCCGCCGCCAGTGGTGGCAGACGTTCGTGCGCGGGCGCGGCGACATGGTCGGCCTCGACTCGTCGATCATCCTGCCCTCGAAGGTGTGGGAGGCGTCGGGCCACGTCGCGACGTTCACCGACCCCCTCGTCGAGTGCCTGCAGTGCCACAAGCGCCACCGTGAGGACCACCTCGTGGAGGCGTACGAGGCGAAGAAGGGCCGCGCGCCGGAGAACGGGATGGCCGACATCGTCTGCCCCGACTGCGGCACGCGCGGCCAGTGGACCGAGCCGAAGTCGTTCTCGGGTCTCGTGAAGACGTACCTCGGCGTCGTCGACGACGAGTCGTCGCTGTACTACCTGCGCCCCGAGACCGCGCAGGGCATCTTCGTGAACTTCGCCAACGTCGTCACGGCGGCCCGCAAGAAGCCGCCGTTCGGCGTGGGCCAGGTCGGCAAGGCGTTCCGCAACGAGATCACGCCGGGCAACTTCATCTTCCGCACGCGCGAGTTCGAGCAGATGGAGATCGAGTACTTCACTCCGCCCGCCGAGGCGCCGGAGTGGTTCGAGCACTGGGTCGACGCCTGCTGGAACTGGTTCGTCGACCTCGGCATCGACCCCGCGCACATGCGCAAGTTCGACGTGCCCGACGGCGAGCGGGCGCACTACTCCGACCGGACGATCGACGTCGAGTACGACTTCGGCTTCGCAGGCAAGGGCTGGGGCGAGCTCATGGGCATTGCCAACCGCACCGACTTCGACCTGTCGAACCACATCGCGCACTCGGGGTCGAACCTGGCGTTCTTCGACCAGGCCTCCGGCGAGAAGTACGTGCCGTACGTCATCGAGCCCTCGTTCGGCCTCACCCGCTCGATGATGGCGTTCCTCGTCGACGCATACCACGAGGAGGAGGTGCCGAACGCGAAGGGCGGCGTCGACACCCGCACGGTGCTGAAGCTCGACCCCCGCCTCGCGCCCGTGAAGGCCGCCGTGCTGCCGCTGTCGCGCAACGAGCGCCTCTCGCCCCTCGCCCGCGAGGTCGCCGACACCCTGCGCGCCTCGTGGAACGTCGACTTCGACGACGCCGGCGCGATCGGCCGGCGCTACCGCCGTCAGGACGAGATCGGCACGCCGTTCTGCGTCACGGTCGACTTCGACTCGCTCGACGACCAGGCCGTCACCGTGCGCGACCGCGACACGATGGGCCAGGAGCGCGTCCCGCTCTCGGGGCTCCACGCCTATCTCGCGGAGCGTCTGCGCGGCGCCTGACGCCGTCCGCCGAGCGCCCCGCCCCGGAGATCCGGGGCGGGGCGCTCGGCGTCTCAGGCCGTGACCTCGATGGTCATCCCGTCGGCGCCGCCCGCCTCCGCCCAGACGAGCGATCGGCGCAGGACGCCGCGCAGCACCTCGACGTCGACCTCGGCGAGCCGCGGGAGGTAGAGGCATCCCGCGCCCGTCGTGTGCGGACCGAGGTCCGCGAGCGTCGCGGCGTGGGCGCCGGCGCCGTCGAGCAGGTAGAGGGTCGTCGCCGCCTTCCGCGGCGCGAACGACAGCAGGGGGCTCTCGCCCTCCGTGCCGGTCGGGTATCGATAGCGGCACGCGCCGAAGCCGACGATCGTGCCCCACAGCACGGGCTCGCGACCCGACGCCTCCCGCATGAGGTCGACGAGGACGAGCGCATCGTCGCGCCTCCTCGCCGGCTGCACGCCGGCGATGAACGCGAACGGGTCTCCTCCGGAGGGCTTCATGACCCGAGCATGTCACGCGTCGACGGGCGCCGCCTTCTTCGGGTTCGGGATCTGCGCCACGGCGAGCACGGCCAGCACAGCGGCACCGGCGTAGAGGTAGAACGCGCCCGGGTAGGCGGTGCCGGCGGCGACCATGACACCGGTCGCCCACGGGCCGATGATGGCGCCGAAGCGCCCGATGCCCGAGGTGAGGCCGATACCGGTCGCCACGAGGTTGCGGGGGTACACGTGGCCGGCGAAGGCGTACATGAGCGTCTGGGCGCTGAAGACGAAGACGCCCGTGATGAAGATCGCCGCCGTGAGGGCCACCTGCGCGTCGAAGGGGATGGACAGCACGACGAGCAGCGCCGCGGCCGCGGCGAACCAGATCATCGCGACGCCCTTGATGCCCCGCGCGTCGGCGGCGAACGCGCTGATGACGAGCCCGGCGATCGCGCCGAGGTTGAGCACGAACAGCATGATGAGCGAGTCGGCGACGGGGTAGCCGGCTGCGCCCATGATCTTCGGAAGCCAGGCGTTGAGGCCGTAGACGAGCACGAGCCCCATGAACGCCGCGACCCACAGGCCGATCGAGGAGCGCAGGTAGCGGGGCTTCAGGACGTCGGTCATCGACGTCTTCTGCCCACGCGCCCGCTCCTCGGCTGGTGCGGTCTCGGGCAGGCCGATCCAGAGCAGGACGAGCAGGACGAGACCGAGGCCGCCGCCGAGGTAGTAGAGCAGTGACCACTCGGCGCCCGCGAAACGGCCGGCGAGCGACGCGAGCACGGCGCCCAGGTGGTAGCCGATCATGGGGATGTTGTTGGCGAGCGCGCGGCGCCCGACGGGCGCCGCCTCCTGCATCATGGCGAGCGCGACGGGCATGCAGCCGCCGAGACCGAGGCCCGCGACGAAGCGGGTGAGGCCCATGAGGGCGGCGTCGGGCATGAGCGGGAACGCGAGCGTGAAGACCGAGAACACGGCGACCGCCACGAGAAGCGGGGCGCGTCGGCCGAACCGGTCGGCGATGCGGCCCATCGATGCGGCACCGAGCCCGACGCCGACGAGCGAGACGGTGTTGACGATGTTCATCTCGTCGACCGAGAACCCGCCGATCGCGGGATCGGTGAGCACGGGGATGGTCGCGCCGAGGGCGACGATGTCGTACCCCTCGAACACGACGATGAGGAAGCAGAGGATGGCGAGCCAGCGGCGGCTCTGCGGGGCGGTCATCGACGTCGTCGTCCCTTCCGATTCGCTCCATCGTGCGCCGATGCACGACGGATGCCCCGGAATCGTGTCAGGTCCGCTCCGGTATGCCGGTCAGGACTCCCGCTGAGCGGGAATCCGGATCATCCCTTCTTCGCGGCGGCCTTCATCGCGCGCTTGTGCTCGCGCACCTTCGCGAGCGACTCGGGGCTCGTGATGTCGGCGACGGAGCGGAAGGAGCCGTCCTCCCCATACGGGGCCGACGCCTCTCGCCATCCGTCGCCCGTGAACCCGTACTGCTTGCCGAGCAGGGCGAGGAAGATCTTCGCCTTCTGCTCGCCGAAGCCGGGGAGGCCCTTCAGGCGCTTGAGCACCTCGCGGCCCGACGGGGCGTCGCGCGTCCAGATCGCCGCCGCATCGCCATCCCAGTCATCGACGACCGCCCGGCACAGCTGCTGCACGCGCCCCCCCATCGACCCGGGGTAGCGGTGCACGGCAGGCGTCTCGCGGAACACCTCGACGAGAGCCTCGGGGTCGTAGCCGGCGAGCGCCGCGGCGTCGACCGCTCCCGCTCGCTCGCGGATCTTCTCGGGCCCGGCGAACGCCGTCTCCATGGCGACCTGCTGGTCGAGCAGCATCCCGATGAGGAGCGCGAGCGGGTTCTCGCTCAGCAGGGTGTCGGCGGTCTCGTCGCCCGTGATGTGAAGCGCCATGGATCCATCGTCGCAGGTGGGGGGACACCGTGCAGGAGATTCGGGCCGCACCCTTGTTCCGGGCCGCGGGAACACGCGGGCCGGCGGCAGCACGCACGGTGGTTCTCCTGCGGTGTGTCCGCCGGAGGCGCCAGCGGATGGCCGGGGCCGGCTCAGCCCGCGCGGACCTCGCCCGTGAAGGGGCAGGCGGCGGCGGAACCGGCATCGGCGGGCGCGACAGCGGGCCGCGCGTCGATGCCGAACAGCGTCTCCAGCGCGTCGAACACCTCGTCCGAGCGGCCGTCCGCGGCGAGCTGCGCGGCCCGCGCGGTGGGGGTGTGCAGCATCACGCCCACGAGATGCCGCAGCGCCTGCTCGACCTGCGCGCCGTCACCCCGGCCGCGGGCCCGGTCGACCTCGGCCTGCGTGAGTGAGAACATGTGCTCGCGCAGCGCGACGATCGCGGGCTGCGCGCTCTGACGGCGCCCGGCCATCCGGAACCGGGCGGCGGCGTCCTCGACGATCGCGCGCGCGGCCTCCGTCGCCTGCAGCTCCTCGAGGGGCGCGTGCAGGCGGATGGTCTCGAGGTCGAGAAGCGTGACGCCGTCGACGGCCGAGACGTCGGGGGCGACGTTGCGCGGCATGCCGAGGTCGATCACCATGAGTGCATCCGCCGTGCCGGTCGCCCGCAGCAGGGCGCCGTCGATGACGGGCTCCTCGCGCGAGGTGCACGTGATGACGAGGTCGGCCTCGGCAAGCGCCTCGGGGAACGCGCCGCCGTCGACGCTGCGCAGGCCGTGCTTCGCGGCGAAGGCGGAGCCGCGCCCGGAGGGGGAGTGCACCGCGATGTCGTCGACGCCGTGATCGCGCAGCGCGGCCAGGGTCGCCGCCGCGTACGAGCCGGTGCCGACGAGCAGCGTGCGCTGCGTCGTCCAGTCGGCGATGCGGCTGCCGGCCAGGTCGAGAGCGAGGCGCACGAGCGAACGGCCGGCGCGGCCGAGCGCCGTGCTGTTCTTGACGCCCTTCTGCGTCTCGGTGGCGCGCTGGAAGAGGCGCTCCAGCTCGCTGGACGTGGTCCCGTGACGACGCGCCTCGTCGAGCGCACGGCGCACCTGGCCCCCGATCTCTCCCTCGCCGACGATGACCGACTCGAGCCCGGAGGCGACGGAGAAGAGGTGCGCGGCGACATCCCCGCCCGAGGCGAGCTCGTACGAGCCCTCGAGATCGTCGGCCGTGACGCCCGTCGCCTCCTCGATGGCGACGCGAGCCGCCGCGAGACCCGCCTCGCGTGCGGCCTGCGGCGACGTCTCGTCGATGTCGATGTACGCCTCGAACCGGTTGCAGGTCGACAGCACGACGGTGCCGCGGACGCCGTCGGCGTGACCCTGGATGATCGGAGCGATGTCGGTGGTGTGCGTGCTCAGCCGTTCGAGGAGGGTGAACGGGGCGGTCTTGTGACTCGCGGACAGGCAGAACAGCACATCGTCATTCTACTCCTCGTAAAAGTGCGCGCAGGCGACGTCCAGACTCGGGGAAGGCATGCCTAACCTGCACTTTCCGTCTTCCCAGTCGGCGGGTGGGAGGATGGCCGCATGCCTTCCTCCGACGCGCCGCTGCTGCGCGCCCTGCGCGGCGACCGACCAGAGCGGACCCCCGTGTGGTTCATGCGCCAAGCCGGGCGATCGCTCCCCGAGTACCGGGAGCTGCGGGTCGGCACGCGCATGCTCGACGCATGCCTGACCCCTGACCTCGCCGCAGAGATCACGCTGCAGCCCGTGCGCCGCCACGGCGTGGACGCCGGGATCTTCTTCAGCGACATCGTCGTCCCGCTCCGGCTCGCCGGCATCGGGGTCGAGATCGAGCCGGGCCGCGGCCCCGTGTTCGCCGACCCCGTGCGCACCCGCGCCGACGTCGACCGCATCGTCGCCATCGATCCCGCCGAGGTCGCGGCGGCCGCTGACCCCGTCCGCGAGGCCGTGCGCGCCGTCGTCGCCGAGCTCGACGGAACCGGCACGCCCCTCATCGGCTTCGCGGGAGCCCCTTTCACCCTCGCGGCGTACCTCGTCGAGGGCGGCCCCTCGAAGGAGCACCTGCGCGCCCGCGCCATGATGCACGCGGACCCCGCGGCGTGGCATGCCCTGGCCGGATGGCTCGCGCGGGTCTCGCGCGCCTTCCTCTCCGCGCAGGTGGAGGCGGGCGCGGCCGCCGTGCAGCTGTTCGACTCGTGGGCCGGTTCGCTCGCCCCCGCCGACTTCCGCGCCTTCGTCGCCCCGCACTCGTCGGCCGCCGTCGCCGGCGTCGACGTGCCCGTCATCCACTTCGGCGTCGGCACGGGGCCCGTCCTCGCCGACATGCGCCTGGACGGCGCCGCGTCTGCGGTGGGCGTCGACTGGCGCGTGCCGCTCGACGAGGCGGCGGCCGTCGTCGGACCCGGCACGACGGTGCAGGGCAACATCGATCCTGCTCTGCTCACCGCGCCGTGGGAGGTGCTCGAAGCGCATGTGCGGGACGTCCTCGCGCGGGGCCGCGCGGCCCGCGCGCACATCGTCAACCTCGGCCACGGCGTGCCGCCCGAGACCGACCCCGACGTGCTCACGCGCATCGTCGGACTCGTCCACGCAGCCTGAGGGAGACCCGTGACCGAGCCGCTCGAGGAGCTCTACGCCCACGCCAACGGGACGCACGTCGTCGTCGTCGGGGGCGGCGTCTCCGGGCTCGTCGCCGCGCTCGAGTGCGCGAAGGTCGGCATGCGCGTGACGGTGCTCGAGGCCGACGAGCGAGCCGGCGGCGTGCTTCGTGCGGGCGAGGTCGGCGGCGTCGTCCTCGATCTCGGCGCGGAGAGCTTCGCGACCCGCGGGGGAGCGGTGCGCCGGCTGGTCGAGGAGCTCGGGCTCGGAGACGACGTCGTCGCGCCGGCCCCTGGCGGCGCGTGGGTGGCAGGGATCCCCGGCATCGGCGCGGCACCGCTGCCGAAGGGCGGCGTCCTCGGCATCCCCGCCAACCCCTTCGCCGACGACGTGCGTCGCATCCTCGGGTGGGGTGGCGCCTGGCGCGCCTACCTCGACCGGCTCCGCCCCGTGCTCACGATCGGCCACGCGCACAGCCTCGGCCGCCTCGTGCGGACACGGCTCGGCGCGAAGGCGCTCGACCGCCTCGTGGCGCCCGTCACGTCGGGTGTGTACTCCGCGCATCCCGACGACATCGACCCCGATGTCGCCGCCCCCGGGCTCAACGCCGCCCTCACGCGCACAGGGTCGCTCACGGCCGCCGTCGCCGCCGTGGTCGGCGAGCGCACGGCCGCGCCCGGAGGCGCCGTCCTCGGCATCAGGGGCGGGATGGCCCGGCTCGCCGATGCGCTCGTCGACCGACTCGCCGTGCTCGGGGCCGACATCCGCACGGGTGTCGCGGCGACCGCGCTCGAGCGCGCCGACGGCGGATGGCGCGTGCACGTCGCGGGCGACGACGCCCCCCTCGACGCGGGGCTCGTCGTCGTCGCGACCTCGGAGGCCGCCGCGCGCTCGCTCATCGCTCCGCACGCCGACGGACTCGCCGCGGCGCCGGCGCGGCCGGGGCCCGAGGTCGAGATCGTCACGCTCGTGCTCGATGCCCCGCAGCTCGACGCGCGCCCTCGGGGCACCGGGGTGCTCACGGTGCCCGGGTCGCACACGGCCAAGGCGCTCACGCACGCGACGGCGAAGTGGCAGTGGGTCGCCGACGCGGCGGCCGGGCGCCATGTCGTGCGCGTGTCGTTCGGCACGCAGGGCGAGGCGCCCGCGACGGCCGCGCTCGACGACGACGCGGCCGCCGCGCTCGCGCTCTCCGAGGCGTCGGCGCTCCTCGGCGTCGCGCTCCCCGCGTCGGCGCTGCGCGGGGCCGCTCGCGCCCGCTACACGCAGGCCCAGCCCGCAGCGACGCTGGGTCTGCGTGCCGCCACCGACGACGCCCGTGCGGCCATCCGCGCCGTCGACGGGCTCGGCGCCGTGGGAGCCTGGCTGTCGGGGACCGGCCTCGCGCAGGTCGTGCCGGACGCCGCGGCCGAGGCCGAGCGACTGCGTCGCGGGGCGCTCTTCTCCTGAGGTGCCGGGATACACCCGGGGCCGCTCCGTGACAAGGTGGATGCCGAAAACGGCATACGAAAGCTACTGTGGACGCGGAGCAACACCCGAAACGATGTGAGGAGAACCCGATGCGTGGAAAGCTGGGACTCGTGATCGGCCTCGGTGTGGGCTACGTGCTGGGCACGCGCGCCGGCCGCGAGCGCTACGAGCAGATCAAGGACAAGGCCGAGGAGGTCTGGGAGCTGCCCGTCGTGCAGAAGCAGGTCGCCAAGGCGAAGGACCTCGCCAAGTCGAGCGCCCTCGCCGTGCCGCGTGCCGCCTGGAACGGCGCCATCAAGGTCGTCAAGGCCGCGACCACCCCCGGAACGCCCGGTCAGCGTCTCGACGCCGCCCTCGACGAGACCGGCGATGCCGCGGGCGACGTGAAGAAGGCCGCGGACGAGCAGAAGAAGGCCGCGCGCTGATGCCCGGGCCCTCGCCGCTGCGCGACCGCGCGGACGACAGCCTGTTCTCGCTCATCGGCGACGTCCCGGAGCTCGTCCGCAACCTCGTCGTCGCCGAGGTCAACGCGGCGAAGAAGTGGGCCATCCAGGCCGCCAAGGACGCCGGGATCGGCACGGGCTTCATGCTCGTGGCGCTCTTCTTCGTGTTCTGGGCCATTCCCGCCTTCCTCGCCTTCGTGGTCGCGCTGCTGGCGCTGTGGCTCCCGGTGTGGGCGTCCGCGCTCATCGTGTTCGGCATCGGGCTCGTGCTCGCCGTCGTCGCCGTGCTGCTCGGCATCCTGCGGTTCCGTCACCTCTCGCGCAGCGAGAATCCCGTGAAGGCCGCGAAGACCGACGTCAACATCGTCAAGGAGGTCGCCGATGAGTTCTGAGGCCCCGCACCCCAAGACCGTCGTGCCGAGCGGGATCTCCGACCCCGTGGAGCTCGCACGCGCCGAACTGAAGGCGGCGCTGGCCGCCATCGAGATCAAGGGCAACCTGCCGCGCCGCGCCGCCGAGGCGACGCAGCGCGGTGCCGTGAAGGCGCGCGCCTTCGCGCAGAAGAGCCCGGTCGCAGCGGCAGCGGCGGCGGCGGGTGCCGCTGCCGCGATCGGCTTCGCCATCTGGGGAGCAGCTCGCCTCATCGCCCGCTGACGGGGTCGCGACCGGATTTCCGCCTCCCGGCGCGCAGGCGCATGATGGAGGCATGTCTGACGCACCCGAGACGACCGGCGACAACTACAGCCTCTGGACCGTGTGGCGGCGCGATCCGCACAACCCGGTCACGGAGGGCGACGCCACGGAGCTCGAAGACATCGTCGCGCTCCTCGAGGGCGAGGGCATCACCATCCGCGGGTTCTACGACGTCAGCGGGCTGCGGGCAGACGCCGACCTCATGATCTGGCTGCACGGCGCGGTCGCGGAGGACCTGCAGCGTGCCGTCCGCCGGCTGCGCCGCACCGAGCTCCTGAAGAACCTGCTCCCGACCTGGCACGCCATGGCCGTGCACCGCGACGCGGAGTTCAACAAGCGGCACGTGCCCGGCTACCTCCGGGGCATCCCCGCGAAGGGATGGCTCACGGTGTACCCGTTCGTCCGCAGTCACGAGTGGTACCTCCTCCCGGAGGACGAGCGCCGCGCCATGCTCGCCGACCACGGCCGCAAGGGCGCCGCCTTCACGGGCGTCGTCGCCAACACGATGGCCTCGTTCTCGCTCGGCGACTACGAGTGGATGCTCCCCATGGAGTCGGACGAGCTGACGGAGCTCGTCGACATGATGCGCGAGCTTCGCTACACGGATGCCCGCCGTCACGTGCGCGAGGAGGTGCCGTTCTACACGGGTCGTCGGATCCCCGCGTCCGCCGTCCCCGAGGTGCTGCAGTGACGGCCGGCGCCATCCGCCTCGGCACGCGCCGGAGCGCGCTCGCGATGGCGCAGTCGGGGCAGTTCGCCGCCGCGCTCGAGCGCGTGGCAGGACGCCCCGTCGAGCTCGTGCAGATCGTCTCCGAGGGCGACACGTCGCGCGCGTCGCTGTCGCAGCTCGGGGGCACGGGCGTGTTCGCGACGCGCCTGCGCGAGGCGCTCCTCGCGGGAGGGTGCGACCTGCTCGTGCACTCGCTCAAGGATCTCCCCACGGCCGACGCCCCCGGCCTGCTGCTCGCGGCGACGCCGGTCAGGGCCGATGCCCGAGACGTCGTGCTCACCCGCGACGGCACCCCGCTCTCGGCGCTCGCGGCCGGGAGCCGCATCGGCACGGGGTCGCCCCGGCGCATCGCGCAGGTGAACCGGGCGAACGCGGATGTCTCGGTGCACGATCTGCGCGGCAACGTCGACTCGCGCATGCAGCGCGTGCGCGACGGCGAGCTCGACGCGATCGTGCTCGCCGCGGCGGGGCTGTCGCGGCTCGGAGCCGACATCGACCTGCGTCTCGAGCCGCAGGATCTCGCGGCCTGGCCGACGGCGGCAGGCCAGGGGTCGCTCGCGGTCGAGACGCGGGACGACGTCGACGACGAGCTGCTCGCGGCCATCCGCTCGCTTGACGACCCCGCGACGCGCTTCGCCGTCACGGTCGAGCGGACCATCCTCGCCGGCGTCGAGGCCGGATGCCACGCGCCCGTGGGCGTGCACGCCGACGTCGTCGACGGGCGTCTGCGCGTGCGTGCTGCGGTGTACGGTGCCCGCCCGGGCGACGAGATCGTCGTCGACCACGACGAGACCGTGGGGGAGGAGTATATTCGTCCGCAGGGCAGTGGCGATGGTGCCGACTCTGCCCGGCGCGTCGTCCCCGAGCGAGCCAGCGCGATCGGCACCGTTGTCGCCGGTCGGCTTCTCGACCGAGGGGCGTCCGACCTCGTGTCCCCCTCGACCACCTCATGACGAAGCCAGTGGAAACCATGACCGGAAAGCCCCTCGCCGGATGGCGCGTGCTCGTGCCGCGCGGCGGACCCTGGGGCGACAGCGTCGCGGCGCGGCTGCGCTCCGACGGCGCGGTGCCGGTGATCGCCCCGCTCATCAACTTCGCTCCCACCGAAGACCTCGCCGCGCTCGAGCAGGCGCTGCGCGAGCTCGCCGACGGCGCGTTCGACTGGCTGACGATCACGAGCGCCACGACGGTCGACGTGCTCTACTCCTACGGTGCGAAGATCCCCGACGGCACGAAGGTCGCCGCGGTGGGCGAGACGACGGCCACGGCGCTGCAGGCGGTCGGCTACCGCGTCGACCTCGTCCCGGACACCGACAACTCCGCGGCCGGACTCGCGCGGCAGCTGCTCGCCCTCGAGCCGGAGCCGCGCCGCATCCTCACGCTGCGCAGCGAGATCGCGAAGCCCGTCCTCACCGACGCGCTCATCTCGGCGGGCCACGACGTCCACAGCATCGTGGCGTACCGCACCGTCGGCGTCCCCGCGACGGAGCGCGCGCACCGCGACGTCCTGAACGGCCGCATCAACGCCATCCTCGTCACGAGCGGATCCGTCGCGCAGCAGGTGCGCGAGCAGTTCCCCGACATCCCCGACGAGACCGTGATCGCGGCCATCGGCCCTCGTACGGCGCGCGATGCGGATGCCGTGGGTCTCCCCATCCAGCTCGTCGCCCCCAAGCAGACGATCGAGTCGCTCATCGTCTCGCTCGCGGCCATCCCCGTGCCGCCGCCGTCTGACGCCGCGCGCGCCGTTCCGCCCACCACGCCCACCGCGGTCATCCGGATCCCGGGGGGTCGGTCGTGAGCTTCCCCGTGCACCGCCCGCGCCGCCTGCGGCAGTCGCCCGCCGTCCGCCGGCTCGTGCGCGAGACGCAGCTCGTGCCGTCGCAGCTCGTGCTGCCCGCCTTCGTGCGGGAGGGGATCCGGGAGCCGATCGACATCTCCTCGATGCCCGGTGTGCGCCAGCACACGCTCGACTCGCTGCGCCGCGCCGCGGCCGACGCCGCCGAGGCGGGTGTCGGCGGCATCATGCTGTTCGGCGTGCCCGCCGTGCGCGACGCCGTCGGCTCGGGCGCCGACGACCCCGACGGCATCCTCAACGTCGCGGCGGCCGCCGTCGCCGCGGAGGTCGGCGACGCGCTCGTCGTGCAGACCGACCTCTGCCTCGACGAGTTCACCGATCACGGCCACTGCGGCGTGCTGACGCCGTCGGGCGCCGTCGACAACGACGCGACCCTCGAGCGCTACGCCGCGATGGGCGTCGCGCAGGCGCGTGCCGGGGCGGCTCTCTTGGGCCTGTCGGGCATGATGGACGGCCAGGTGGAGGCTGTGCGCACGGCGCTCGACGACGAGGGGTTCTCCGACACGATCATCCTGGCGTACTCGGCGAAGTACGCCGGCGCCTTCTACGGACCCTTCCGCGAGGCCGTCGACTCGCAGCTGAAGGGCGACCGCCGCACCTACCAGATGGACCCGGGGAACGCGCGCGAGGGCATCCGCGAGGCCGTGCTCGACGTCGAGGAGGGCGCCGACATCGTCATGGTGAAGCCCGCACTGCCGTACCTCGACGTGCTCGCCGACGTGCGCGCCGCGGTCGACGTGCCGGTGTGGGCGTACCAGGTGTCGGGCGAGTACGCCATGATCGAGGCCGCGAGCGCGAACGGCTGGATCGACCGCAGGGGCGCCATCGAGGAGTCGCTCCTGGGCATCCGCCGCGCCGGCGCCGACGCGATCCTGACCTACTGGGCGGTCGAGGCCGCGGGCTGGCTGCGCGAACGGCCCTGAGCAGCACGATCCACGGGGCCGCGCCGCCGCTCGCACGCGACGCCCATCCGCGGCGCGGGAGAATGGACGCATGACCGACCGGAACGACGCCCTGTTCGCCCACGCCCGCGACGTGATCCCCGGCGGGGTCAACTCGCCGGTCCGCGCCTACGGCTCGGTCGGGGGGACGCCGCGCTTCCTCGCGTCGGCGCGCGGCGCGTACGTGACGGATGCCGCGGGCCGGGAGTACGTGGACCTCGTCGCCTCGTGGGGCCCCGCGCTGCTCGGCCACGCCCATCCCGAGGTCGTCGCCGCCGTGCAGGAGGCGGCGGCGCGCGGACTGTCGTTCGGGGCGCCGACGGAGGGCGAGGTGGAGCTCGCGGAGCTCATCGCCGGCCGCGTGCAGGCGGGCGGGCTCCGCCCCGTCGAGCAGGTGCGCCTCGTGTCGACGGGAACCGAGGCGACGATGACGGCCATCCGACTCGCGCGCGGCGTCACGGGGCGCGACCTGCTCGTCAAGTTCGACGGCAACTACCACGGGCACTCCGACGGCCTGCTCGCGGCAGCGGGCTCGGGCGTCGCGACGCTCGCGCTGCCCGGAACGGCGGGCGTGCCCGCCGCCATCGCCGCCCAGACCCTCGTCGCGCCGTACGGCGACCTCGAGGCCGTGCGCGAGATCTTCGCGGCGCGCGGGCACGAGATCGCGGCGATCATCGTGGAGGCCGCTCCCGCCAACATGGGCGTCGTCCGTCCGGAACCCGGCTTCAACGCCGCGCTCGCGCGGATCGCGCACGAGGCGGGGGCCCTGCTCATCCTCGACGAGGTGCTGACGGGATTCCGCGTGCACCCTGCCGGCCACTGGGGTCTGCAGGTCGAGGCGGGCGAGGCGTTCGAGCCCGACATCCTCACGTTCGGCAAGGTCGTGGGCGGCGGGATGCCGCTGGCCGCGCTGGGCGGCAAGCGCGCCGTCATGGACCAGCTCGCGCCCGTCGGACCGGTGTACCAGGCGGGCACGCTGTCGGGCAATCCGCTGTCGGTCGCCGCGGGTCTCGCGACGCTCCGCCTCGCCACGCCGGAGGTCTACGCCGCCGTCGACGCCGCGGCGTCCGCGGTCGCCGACGCGCTCGATGCGGCGCTCACGGCGGAGGGTGTCGTCCACGCCGTGCCGCGCGCGGGCAGCCTCTTCGGGCTCGCCTTCCTGCCGGAGGCCCCGCGCGACTACGCGACGGCGAAGACGCAGGAGGCGTTCCGCTACACGCCGTTCTTCCACGCGCTGCTCGATGCGGGCGTCTCGCTGCCGCCGAGCGTGTACGAGGCGTGGTTCCTCACCGCTGCGCACGACGACGAGGCCGTCGGTCGCATCGTCGACGCCCTCCCCGCCGCCGCGCGAGCCGCGGCCGCCGCGACCGCCTGACACATCCCGCAGGGCGCCTCGTCGGCGGCGCCCCGCGGTCCCCCCGGCCCCTCGTCGGCGGCGCCCCGCGGTCCCCCCGGCCCCTCGCTCGGGGCTCCTCGTCCGGCGCTCCTCGGCCGGGGCTCCTCGTCCGGGTGGCGGTTTCCGTCCCCAGGGTGGCCGTTGGGGACGCGAACTGCGACCTGGGCGGGTGGGTTGTTTGTCCGGGTTGCGGTTTCGGTCCTTGGGGGCGGGTTTCGGGCCGTGAACTGCGACCTGGGCGGGTGGGGTGTTTGTCCGGGTGCCGGTTTCCGTCCTCGGGGCGGGTTTCGGGACGTGAACTGCGTCCTGGGTGGCGGGGATTCGTGTCCGCGTTGCAGGTTCCGTCCCCAGGGCGGCCGTTGGGGCCGTGAACTGCGACCTGGGCGGGTGGGGTGTTTGTCCGGGTGGCGGTTTCCGTCCTCGGGACGGGGTTGGGGACGCGAACTGCGACATGGGCGACGGAACGTCCCGTGCACAGAACTCGGGTCGCCGCTCGTCATCCCCATCCGGCTCCCGCGGACCGCGTGGCGGGGGTGGTCGCGCGGAGGATCGTCGAATCCGATCGAGGAGGAGACATGTCCGACCACAAGCTGGATCTCATCGCCAAACTGCTTGCGAAGGCCGAGAGCACGACGCCCGAGGAGGCCGAAGCGCTCACAGAGCACGCCGAGCGTCTCATGGTGAAGTACGGCATCGACCGGGCGCGGATCGACGCCCGGCGGGCGCGCGAGGGCCGCTCGCAGGAATCCGTCGTGATGGAGCGGATGCTCTCGACGGGCGCGTACGCGCGGGAGCTGCGCGACCTCGGCACGATCGTCGCCGATGCGCTCGGCACGCTCCGGCCGCTGCAGGCGGGACCGACCGGTGCCGGCGCCATCCTGTACCTCGTCGGGTTCTCGTCCGACGTGCAGCAGGCGCTCGTCCTCATCGAGAGTCTGCGCGTGCAGGCGCTCGTCGCGATGCGCCGCTGGTGGTCTCGCGAGCGCGACGCCTGGAGATGGGCGAGCGAGAGCGAGCGGCGTCGCGCGCGCAGGGGATTCATCCTCGGGTTCGGCGTCGGCGCGGCCGCGCGCATCCGCGAGAACCGCCGAGTCGTCGTGGAGGAAGCGGGAACGGGCACCGAGCTCGTGCTCGCTTCGCGCAGGGCCAGCGTCGACGCCTACGTCGACACGCTCGCGACGACCACGGCACGGTCGCGGCGCAGCGCGGATGGACGCGGCTTCGCGTCGGGGCACCTGTCCGGCCGGGCGGCGAACACGGGGGAGGCGGCCCTCGGCGCGCGCGGGAGCCTGCCGCGGTGATCTCCAGGTGGCGGTTTCCGTCCTCAGGGCGCCCGGACGGGCCGCGAACGGCGACCTGGGGGAGGAACCCCACTCGCTCGGGTCGCAGTTCCCGTCCTCAGGGGCCGGGTTCGGGCCGTGAACTGCGACCTGGGCCGAGCGCCGCTGTACAGGGCCCCAGCCCGAGCGCCGCTGTGCGGGGCCCCAGCCCGAGCGCGGCCGCGGCGTCGAGCTGCGCGAGCGTGTCGACGTCGCGGCGCAGCGTCGACGTCGCGGCGATGTCGAGCTCGACGAAGCCCGCCGCACGGTGGCGGGCGGCCGAGCCGGGGCCGAACGCGGGCTCCAGCGCCGCTCCCCCGCGCGCCGTGACGAGCGTCGACCCCGTGCCCTCGGCATCCGGGACGAGCCCGAGTGTCACCGCCTCGGCGAGCCCGAGCGCCGCGTCGAGATCGGCCGGCCGCAGCGCCGGCAGGTCGCCGAGCAGCACGGCGCGCGGCCGGTCGGCTGCCACCGCCGCGAGCCCCGCGCGGATGGCGGGGCCGAGTCCCGCGGGCGCCGTCTCGTGTACGACGCGGACGCGGGAGGCCGGGTCGTCGGCCCACGCGCCATCCGCCGTCACGACGACCACCTCGGCGACGCGCGCCGCTCGGCACGCGGCCTCGACGGTGTCGCGCGCGATGGCCTCCGCGAGGACGGCGCGCCCGCTCCCGCCGAGCCGCGACTTGCCGACGGCGGCCGGCTTGACGGGGACGACGACGTGCCAGGCCGCCGTCACGCGCCGTACTCGGCGCGCAGGCGCGGCAGCACCTCTTCGCCGTAGAGCCGCAAGAACGCCTCCTGGTCGTGTCCCGGGTCGTGGAAGACGAGGTGGCGGAAGCCGAGCTCGATGTTCGCGCGGATGGCGGCGAGGTGCTCGTCGACGTCGTCGGACACGATGAAGCGCGACGCCGCCCGCTCGACGGGCAGCTCCTCGGCGAGACGCTGCATCTCGAGCGGGTCGTCGACGCCCATCTTCTCCTCCGGCTTCAGCGCGAGGGGCGCCCAGAAGCGTGTGTTCTCGAGCGCCTGGGCGCGGTCGCGGCGGAACGACACCTTCACCTCCATGAGGGTGTCGACGTCGTCGCGCGTGCGTCCCGCCTTCGCGAGGCCGTCGTCGAACGCCGGGAGCAGCGTGTCGGTGTACAGCGACGGGTCCTTGCCGCTCGTCGTGATGTAGCCGTCGGCGATGCGCCCCGCGAGCCGGGTCGCGGCGGGCCCAGACGCGCCGATGTAGATCGGGACGAGCTCGTCGGGGCGGTCGTAGATCGTCGCGTTCCGCACCGAGTAGTACGCGCCGTCGAACGTCACACGGTCGTCGGTCCACAGGCGGCGGATGAGCCCGATCGCCTCCTTCATGCGCTGGAAGCGCTCCGGGGGCTCCGGCCACTCCAGGCCCAGCGTCACCTCGTTGAGCGCCTCGCCCGTCCCCACGCCGAGGATGAAGCGGCCGGGGTGCATCGCGCCGAGCGTGCCGAAGGCCTGGGCGACGACGCCGGGGTGGTACCGGAACGTCGGCGTGAGCACCGAGGTGCCGAGCAGCACGCGCGACGTGCGCTCGGCGGCCGCGCCGAGCCACGGGAGGGCGGCCGGTGCATGCCCGCCGTCGTGCATCCACGGCTGCAGGTGGTCGCTGAGGAACACGGAGTCGAAGCCGACCTCCTCCGCGAGCACGGCGTAGTCGAGCAGCTCGCTCGGGCCGAACTGCTCGGACGACGCCTTGTATCCGAACCGGAAGGGGATGGTCATGGCAGTGCTCCTTCTGGGGTGAGGGATGGCCGGCGCACGTCGTGCGCGACCAGGGCGAGACGCTCGCGGAAGGCGGCGACGGTTCCCGGCCACAGCAGCGTGAGCCGGCCGCTCCGGGAATCGACGTACCAGTTGTCGCAGCCGCCGGCGACCCAGGGGGTGCGCGCGGAGCGGTCGACGATCTCGCGCGTGTACGCGGCCTCGGCCTCCGCCGTCACGCGCACATCCGCGCCGTCGGCGATGAGCGCGGCCGCGAACGCCGCCTGCTCCTCGAGCACGAGCACGGCGGAGGTGTGGCCGAGCGCCGCGTTGGGGCCGCCCAGCACGAACAGGTTCGGGAAGCCGTGCACGAGCGTCGACCCCACCGAGGTCATCCCGTCGGCCCAGTGCGCGTCGAGCGTGGTGCCGTGCTCGCCCGTGACGAGGCGCGCGTACGGCTGCCGCGTCGACGCGAAGCCCGTCGCCAGCACGAGCACGTCGGCGCGGTGCCGTGATCCGTCCGCAGCGACGAGCACCCCGTCGTCGATCCCGGCGAGGGCCGACGGCACGAGGTCGACGGCGTCGGATGCGACAGCGGGATAGAAGTCGTCGCTCAGCAGCACGCGTTTGCAGCCGAACGCGTAGCCCGGTGAGAGCGCGGCGCGGAGCGCGGGGTCGGCGACCTGCCGGACGAGATGCGCGCGCGCGACCGCCTCCGCCTCCGCGGCGGCGCGGGGGTCGCCCGACCGCGAGGCGAACCGCGCCTCGCCCTCGTCGTGCAGGCGCGCCCGGAGCGCGGCGGCGACCAGCGGGTCGGCCAGCTCGGCCTGTTCCTGCGGCGTGTACGCGCGGTCCTCCTTGGGGACGATCCACGCGGGCGTCCGCTGGAAGAGCACCACCTCGGCGCCGGCGGCGGCCAGCCGCGGCACGAGCTGCACGGCGCTCGCGCCCGTGCCGACGACAGCGATGCGGCGGCCGGCGAGGTCGAGCGACGGATCCCAGCGGGCGGAGTGGAGGATCGGGCCGTCGAAGGTCTCGAGCCCCGACAGCTCGGGGATGCGCGGCTCGGTGAGCCGCCCGCACGCGAGCACCAGGTGGTCGGCGCGCAGCTCGTCCGAGCACACGGCAGGAGATCCAGCCGCTGCGGCAGCCTGGAACCGGTTCCCGGCCCCGACGCGCTGCGGATCTCCTGCGGTGTGTCCGCTCGTCCGCACGACCCAGCCGTCGTCGTCCCATCGGGCGTCGACGAGCGCCGTGCCGAACCGGATGTCGAACCCCTCGTCGTGCGCGATGCGCTGGAGGTAGCTGCGGATCTCCTCGCCCGGTGCGAACACGCGCGACCAGCCCGACCACGGGTGCGTCGAGAGCCCGTAGAGGTGCGAGGGCACGTCGCACGCGACCCCGGGGTAGACGTTGTCGCGCCACGTGCCGCCGACGCCGTCGCTGCGCTCGATCACGACGACGTCGCGCTCGCCGCGGGCCTTCAGCGCGAGTGCCGCGGCGATGCCCGCGAACCCCGCCCCCACGACGACGACGCGGCTCACGCGCGGCCGCCTGCGACGTCGCCGTAGGTCGTCGTGCGCTGCCGGAACGAGCGGAACAGGCGCGTGGCGATGCCGCGTGCCGCGTCCAGGGGCAGCTCGAGCCCCGCCTCCACACCGGCCCTCGGCGCGACGCGACCGTCGAGGAGCGTGCCGCCGAGGTCGTCGCCACCCGCGCGCAGCAGCTCGATCGTCGTCTCGACGCCGTGGCGCGTCCACGGGATCTGGATGTGCGCGATGGCGCCCGTGAGCAGGAGACGCGACACCGCGACCATGGCGCGGTGCTCGTCGAGCGCGCTGCGGCCCGGCACCAGGGGACGGCCGCCGCCGGGCAGCGGGATGGGCACGAACTCGGTGAAGCCGCCCGTCTCGCGCTGGATCGCGAGGAGCGTCCGCAGGTGGGCGATGCGCTCGGCGGCCGTCTCGACATGCCCGTAGAAGAGCACCGACGTCGACCGGAACCCGGCGCGGTGCGCTGCGGTGATGCCCTCGATCCAGCGGTCGATCTCGAGGTCGCCGGGCGCGATCTCGCGGCGGACGCGCTCGCTCAGCACCTTGACCCCGGTGCCGGGGACGGTGCCGACGCCCGCCTCGCGCATGGCCTGCAGCGCGCCGTCGAGGCCGAGCCCCGTGCGGTCGGCGAGATCGGCGACATCCTGCGGTCGGAACGCGTGCAGATGGATGGCCGGGGCCGCCTGCGCGAGCGTGCGCGCGATGTCGAGATACGCCTCCGGGCGCTCGCCGGGTGCGACGAGCCCCTGCACGCATATCTCGGTGAGGCCGAGGTCGACCGCGTCGCGGGCGATGTCGCCGAGGAGCGCGAGATCGTACTCGTCGTCGGCACCGGCCCCCGCCGCGCGGAATCCGCTCGAGGCGACGTTGCGGTTCGCGACGACGCCGACCGACTCGCCGACCGTGTAGCGGCGGACGTCGTCGGCCGTCTGCGCGAGGGCGTCGAGCTCGTCGCCCGTCGCGACGAGCAGGCGCCCCCACTCGGCGTCGTCGAGCGAGGCCGGGTCCTGCGCCGCGCGTTCGAGGACGGCGGCGATGAGGCCTCCCGGCGCCGAGAGCGACACGCCCAGGTCGCTCGGCGCGGGTGAGGCGACGCCCGACGGCGCTCGCCCCTCCGGCCGCACGAGGCCGCCGTCGGCCGCCGTGCGGGCGAGGCCGTCGGGTCCTGCGAGCGCGCGCGTGGCGTCTCGGATGGCCGGGTCGAGCCATCCGTCGTCGACGAACTCGGGATGCGCCGTGAGCCGTTCGCGCAGGGTGAAGCCGAGCTCGGCCGTGCGGGCGGCGAGATCGTCGAGGTGGGGCCACGGCCGCTCGGGGTTCACATGGTCGGCGGTGAGGGGCGACACCCCGCCCCAGTCGTCGGCGCCGGCCTGCACGAGCAGATCGAACTCCTGCGGGTCGGAGAGGTTGGGCGGCACCTGGACGCGCATGCGCGGACCGAGCACGAGCCGCGCGACGGCGACCGCGGCGACGTACTCGCGCAGGCCCGCGTCGGGCGCATCCCGCATCGCGGTGCGCGGCTTCGCGCGGAAGTTCTGCACGATGACCTCCTGCACGTTCCCGTGCCGCTCGTGCACGTCGCGCAGCGCGACGATCGACTCGGCGCGGTCGCGCAGCGTCTCGCCGATGCCGACGAGGATGCCCGATGTGAACGGGATCCGGGCGCGCCCCGCGTTCTCGAGGAGCGCGAGGCGGACGGCGGGGTCCTTGTCGGGGGAGCCGTAGTGCACGCCGCCCTGCTCGGTGAAGAGGGCGCGCGACGTCGTCTCGAGCATGACGCCCATGGACGGGGCGACGGGGCGGAGCGCGGCGAGCTCCTCCGGGCTCATGACGCCGGGGTTCAGGTGCGGCAGCAGCCCCGTCTCGTCGACGATGAGCCGGGCCATCGCGCCGACGTACTCGAGCGTCGACGCGTAGCCGTGCGCGTCGAGCCAGGCTCGGGCCTCGGGCCAGCGCGCCTCCGGACGGTCGCCGAGCGTGAGCAGCGCCTCCTTGCAGCCGAGCGCCTGACCCTGCCGGGCGACGGCGAGCACCTGCTCCGGCGACATGTAGGCCGGCTTGCGCTTCTTGAGCAGCTGGCCGGGGGTGTCGACGAAGACGCAGTAGTGGCAGCGGTCGCGGCACAGCGTCGTCAGGGGGATGAACACCTTGCGCGAGTAGGTGAGGACGCCGGATCGGCCGGCGAGAGCGAGGCCCTCGTCGCGCACGCGGGAGGCCGTCCGCAGCAGGGCGGACAGGTCGTCGCCCTCCGCCTGCAAGAGGGCGTGGGCGTCGTCGACGTCGAGCCGCTCGCCGCGCTCGGCGCGGTCCAGGGCCCCGAGCAGGGAGGGGGCAACCTGGTCGATCGGAGTCACCGCTCCAGTCTCCCACCGCCGCCGCGGGCGGGCGCCGCGCGCTCTGACGACGTCCACAGCGAGATCGTCACGGATCTGTGAGGTGCGGCCATCCGCTCGGCCGCGCGCGCTGGCAGGATGGACGCATGGTGTCCCTGCTCCTGGATCGCTCGCAGCTGGAGATCGTGCTGTCGCCGACGGAGCGCGCCCTCGCGTTCCAGCGGAGCAGCGTCCGCGTCGAGCGGCGGTCGATCGTCAAGGTGCAGCTCACGGAGGACCCGTGGACGTGGCTGCGGGGAGTCCGTGCGACGGGAACGCACATCCCCGGTGTCGTCGCGCTCGGCACCTGGCGCGCGGAGTCGGGCGACGACTTCGCCGCGGTGCGCGGTCGCCGCCTGCCCGGCGTCGTGATCGACCTCGACGGGACGGGCGCCTTCGAGCGGCTCGTCATCTCGACCCGGCACGGCCTCGCGCTCACGAAGGCCCTGCGCCTCGATCTGTCGCAGCAGGCGGACGTGGCCGATCTCGCCGCCGCGACGCCGCGGAAGCGGGCGCCGCGCGCCGCGCCGCGCCCCGCCCCCGCGGTCTGAGGATCCCCCGGGTCAGCGCTGCTCGTCGCCCTCCGGGCGCTCGTCCGCGTCGCCGCGGAGCAGCTCGTCGAACGACACGCTCTCGTGGTGCTCGCCGGCCGTGACGTCGGAGTCGTCCTCGTCGTGCTGCGGCGGCACGAGCGGGATGGCGACGGTCTCGGTCGCGCCGGAGTCGATCGTCGGGATCGCGACCGTCGGCGCACCCGGGTCGCCGAGGAACGCCGCGGCGCCGCCGATCGCCTCGTCGCCGCCCGACAGCAGGTTCGCGAGACGGTCGGAGCCCGGGAGGTGGGGGCGCTCGCCGTCGTCGAACGGCACCCATTCGTCCGCCTGCTCGACCGCGTCGGGGGTGTCGGCGTCGTCGTGCGGGGCGTGCTCGTGCGCACGGCCCTCGCGCTCCGCCGCCGTCACGGACTCGGGAGCCTCGTGCTCACGACGCCACTCGCCGTGGTCGCCGTCGAGCGCGGGCGAGTTCGCGAAGGCGTCGGCCTCGGCGATCTCGCGCGCGAACGCATCGTCGGATGGCGCGGGCCGCGTCGCCCCCTCGGCCTCGTCGGCCGTCTCCTCGGCGATCTCGGACTGCTCCTGCGGCGTCTCGTCGTGCGCGCTCGCGTCGTCGGCGGACTCCCCGTCTGCGGGCGCGGCGGGCGCGGCGTCCGCGGAGACGTCGTGGGGGGCTTCGTCCGCCTCCGCACTGTCGGCCGTGCTCTCGTCGGCCGTGCTCTCGTCGGCCGAGGCCTCGGCGGCCGAGGCCTCGTCGACCGAGGCCGCCGCCGCGTCGGCGTCGAACCCGAGCGCGGCGAACACGCCGAACCCGTCATCCGCGGTCTCGTCCTCCGAGAGGGGAGCGTCTTCCGCATCGGGTTGCGCAGCGTCACCACCGGTCGCCGTCTCCTCCGAGTCGGTCTCCTCCGAGTCGGCCTCCTCGACCGGGGCGTCTCCGCCCGCGTCGCCGTCAGCGGCTTCGTGCTCGTCAGCCGCGCCGTCTGCGGTCTCGTCGTCGGCGTCCTCGCCGGCGTCGGAGGCGGCGTCGGTCGACTCGCCGTCGGCCTCGGCATCGTCAGCCGCGTCGTCCGTCGTCTCGTTGTCGTCGCCTTCGCCGTCGGCGGCTTCGTGCTCGTCTGCCGCGCCGTCTGCGGTCTCGTCGTCGGCGTCCTCGCCGGTGTCGGAGGCGGCGTCGGTCGACTCGCCGTCGGCCTCGGCCTCGGCCTCGCCAGCGGGATCGTCAGCCGCGTCGTCCGTCGTCTCGTTGTCGTCGCCTTCGCCGTCGGCGGCTTCGTGCTCGTCTGCCGCGCCGCTTTCGGCCTCCGCGTCTGCGGCCTCGTCGTCGCCCGACTCCCCGTCGGCCTCGACGACGACATCGGGATCGTCAGCCGCGCCGCTTTCGGTCTCGCTGTCGCCGCCTTCGCCGAGAGCGGTCTCGCCCTCGACAGCCGCGACATCGCCCGGCTCGCCGATACCGTGCTCGCCGGTGGCAGCGTCGCCCACGGCATCCCCAGCTGAGGCATCCTCGGCCTCGGCAGCCTCTCCGTCGGGAGCCGCAGCACCGGCGGTCTCGCCGTCGCCGTCGCCGGCCTCCCCGGTCTCGCCCTCTGCGCCCTCGATGTCGGCCGCTTCCGCGTCGCCATTCTCGACGTCGACTGCCTCGGGGCCGGCAGACCCGTCGTCGGCACCCTCGATGTCGGTCGCTTCCGCGCCGCCATCCGCGGCGCCCGCTCCCGCGACGGCGCCCGCTCCCGCGACGGCGCCCGCACCCGCTCCCGCACTCGCTCCCGCGGCGGCGCTCGTGTCCGCGCCGTCCGCCGCAGCGTCCGCATCCGCCCCCTCACCCGCGCCATCCGCCTCGCGCCGCGGCTCGAGGGCCGCGGTCATGGGCGGCACGTACTCGCCGTTGACGAGCTGCAGGAAGACGTCCTCGAGCGAGGGGCTGCGCTGCTGCAGCGTCGTGAGCGCGACGCCCGCCTGCGCGGCCACGGAGCCGATCTCGGCCGCCGTGGCACCGTGCACGTTGATGCCGGAGCGGAGCAGCTCGAACGAGTAGCCCGCCGCCCGCAGCGCCTGCGAGAGGCCAGCGCGGTCGAGCGAGTCCACCGCGACGGTCTGCGACGACGCGTCCTCGAGGTCCTCGATGCCGCCGGCGAACACGAGCGAGCCGTTCGAGATGACGAGCAGACGGTCGGCCACCTGCTGGATCTCGCTCAGCAGATGAGACGACACGAGCACCGTGCGTCCCTCGTCGGCGAGGCGCCGCATGAGCAGGCGCATCCATCGGATGCCTTCGGGATCGAGGCCGTTCGCCGGCTCGTCGAGCACGAGCACGCCGGGGTCGCCGATCATCGCCTCGGCGACCGCAAGGCGCTGCGTCATGCCCAGGGAGTACCCCGACAGGCGCATGTCGGCGATCTCGGCGAGGCCGACGAGCGACAGCACCTCTCCCACCCGCGAGGCCGCGACGCCCGCCTGCCGCGCGACCGCGGCGAGATGCTTGGACGCCGTGCGGCGCGGGCGGAACGTGGGGCTCTCCGGAACCCAGCCGACATGGCGGCGCGGTCCGGACAGCTGCGCGAAGGTCTTGCCGTCGATCGTCGCCCGGCCGGAGGTGGCGCGCACCTGGCCCAGCAGGATGCGCAGCGTCGTCGTCTTCCCCGCGCCGTTCGGCCCGAGGAACGCGGTCACGAAGCCGGGGTCGACGCGCGCGGTGAAGTCCGAGACGGCGGCGATGCCGTCGAAGGTCTTCGTGACGCCGGTGAACTCGAGCACCTTGCCGTCGGTCATGGTGGCCCCTCCAATGCGAACATGCCCTGCGCGAACATGCCCAGTGCGTGCATGTTCTGTCTATCTTGTCGGAGACCGTGCACGAAACGCGGCACATCCGTGTCGCCTTCCTCCACGGGCAGCGGTCGCGGGGCGCCTCGGCACGGCGGGTAACGTGGCACCCGTGACCCCCACGACACCGCAGCGCCGCGTCTCCTCCTTCATGCGCAGCGGCGTCGGATGGCTCACGCTCGAGCGGCCCGAGGCGATCAACGCGCTCGACCGCGGCATGCTGCAGGAGGTCCGCGCGGCGCTCGAGGCGTGGCGCGATGAACCCGATGTCGCGATCGTGCTGCTGCAGGGAGCGGGCGAGCGGGGGCTCAGCGCGGGAGGCGACATCCGCGCCCTGTACGACGCGGTCCGCACGGGAGGGGAGGCGGCGGCGATGCCGTTCTTCCTCGACGAGTACCGCCTCGACGCCGTCATCGCGGAGTATCCGAAGCCCGTCGTCGCGATCGCCGACGGCGTCACGATGGGCGGCGGCATCGGCCTCGCCGGGCCTGCGCACGTGCGGGTCGTGACGGAGCGGTCCCGCCTCGCGATGCCGGAGACCCGCATCGGGTTCTCGCCCGATGCGGGAGGGTCGTGGCTGCTCGGACGGGCGCCGGGCCGTCTCGGCGAGTACCTCGCGCTCACGAGCGACGTCATGGACGCCGCCGACGCCATCCACTGCGGCTTCGCCGACCACCTCGTGCCGAGCGAGCACCTCGACTCGCTCGCCGACGCCCTCGAGATGCGCGCGGACCCCTCCACACCGGCAGAGCTCGTCATGCTCTTCGACGAGACGCCGGACGCCGGACCGATCGAGCGGGCGCAGCCGTGGATCGACGTCGCCTTCGCCGCCGACACCGTGACCGAGATCAGGGAGAGGCTGGAGCAGCTCGTCGCCCAGGGCGTCGGAGCGGATGAGGCGCGCACGCCAGCTGGCGCGCTCGCGGCGCTCGACGGGCGATCCCCGACGGCGCTGGTCGTCGCGCTCGCCGCCGTGCGGTCGGCGCGGGCGCTGCCGTCGCAGCGCCGTGCGCTCGAGCAGGAGTACCACCTCATGTCGTGGTTCCTGGCGACGCAACCCGACCTGCCGGAGGGCATCCGCGCGCAGGTGGTCGACAAGGACCGGCAGCCCCGTTGGCAGCCCGCCCATGTGGCGGACGTGCCGGCCGACACGGTCGGCCGCGCGTTCGCGCACCGTGCGGCCGATGCCCTCTTCCCCGACCCGCAGGCGCGCTCGTGACGACGAAGGCCGCCTTCGGACGCATCGGCGCATGGCGATCGGCGTCGCAGCTCGACGGGGCGTTCGCCGCGCGCGCCGAGCAGCTCGGCTACCGCACGCTGTGGGTGGGAGGCTCTCCCGTCGCCGACCTCATGATCGTCGAGGAGCTGCTCGACGCCACGGAGCACATCCTCGTCGCGACGGGCATCGTGAACATCTGGCAGGCCGACGCGGCGTCGGTCGCGCAGTCGTTCCACCGCATCGAGGACGCGCATCCCGGCCGCCTCATGCTGGGCATCGGATCGGGCCATCGCGAGGCGACGCCCGAGCGCATCCGCCCGCTCGCGGCTCTCCGCTCCTACCTCGACGTGCTCGACGCCGAGGGCGTCGGCCCCGATCGGCGGCTGCTCGCGGCGCTCGGCGAGCGCACGCTCGCGCTCGCGGCGGAGCGCACGCTCGGCGCCCATCCCTACTTCACGATGCCCGAGCACACGGCGCACGCCCGCGGGGTGATGGGGTCGGACGCGCTGCTGGCGCCCGAGCTGACCGTGGCGCTGGGCGACAGCGCGCTCGCCGCCGCCCGCCCGTTCGTGCGCCGCTATCTCGGCCTGTCGAACTACGTCGCGGCGCTGCGGCGCTCCGGCATCTCGGACGCCGAGGTCGACGGCGGCGGCAGCGAGGCGTTCGTCGACCGCATCGTCGCGAACCCTGCACCGGCGGACGCCGCGGCGGGAGCCGCTGCCCATCTCGCCGCAGGAGCCGACCACGTCGCCGTGCAGGCGCTCGGCGACGACCCCCTCGGCGCCCTGGAGCAGATCGCGGTCGAGCTCGACCTCGCGTAGTCGACCCGCTCCGGGCGGTGCGCCGTCCGCACGCTCGCATGGCAAAGCGGATGGCACGGTGAACGGGGGCTGAACGGCATCAGTCCCGGATTCTCAACGAAACATCCGCGAAATATGGCAAGGAGTTGGCACACTCCTTGCCGCCCGGATTCTCGCGGTCCTACCGTTCCAGACACACAGCCCTGGTTCGATGGAGACGACATGACGACCTCCGCTACACCCCGCAAGACCCCCGCCAAAGCGGCGATCGCATCGTGGGTCGGCACCACACTGGAGTACTACGACTTCGCCGTCTACGGCACGGCGTCGGCCCTCGTGCTCAACCAGCTCTTCTTCCCTGAGGAGCTTCCCGACGGTGTCGCCGTCCTCCTCAGCATGGCCACCCTCGCGGTCGGCTATGTCGTGCGGCCGCTCGGGGCCTTCATCCTCGGCCCTCTGGGCGACCGGTTCGGACGCAAGTTCGTCATGATGCTCACGCTCTTCGGCATCGGCGTGTGCACGTTCATCATCGGCTGCCTGCCGACCTACGAGCAGATCGGCGTCCTCGCGCCTGTGCTGCTCGTCGTGATCCGCGTGATCCAGGGGCTCTCGGTGTCGGGCGAGCAGGCGAGCGCCATCACGATGAGCCTCGAGCACGCCCCCGAACGGCGCCGCGCGTTCACCACGAGCTTCACGACGAGCGGCTCCGCCTCGGGCGGCCTGCTCGCCACGGCGGTGTTCATCCCGTTCGCCTCGCTCCCGCAGGAGCAGCTGCTCAGCTGGGGATGGCGGGTGCCCTTCTGGCTGTCGGCGGTCGTCGTCGTCGTGGCCTACATCATCCGCCGCACCCTGGAGGAGCCGCCCGCGTTCCTCGAGACGCAGGCGATCAAGGTGCAGATGGCCCCCATCGCGCAGGCGACCCGCTTCCACTGGGTGGCCATCCTCCGCATCGCGGCGTGCGCGCTCATCGCGGGGGTCAGCTATCTCTTCGCGACGTTCTCCGTCGCGTTCGCGACGACGGGATACGGCCTCGACCGACCGACCATGCTCTGGGTGCCGGTGCTCGCGAGCCTCCTCGCCCTCGCCTACACGCCCGTCGCGGGCCTCCTCGCCGACCGGATCGGGCGCAAGACCGTCTTCCTCATCGGCGCGATCGGCGCCGGCGTCACGACGCTGCCCTATCTCTGGGCGATCACGACGGGCGACTGGGTGCTCATCTTCACCCTCGGCATCCTGTGCAACGGCCTGTTCTACTCCACCGCGAACGCCGCCTGGCCGTCGTTCTTCGCGGAGATGTTCCCCAACCGCGTGCGGGTGTCGGGGCTCGCGGTCGGCACCCAGATCGGGTTCGCCGTCGCGGGCGCGATCGGACCCGTCGCGTCCACCGCGCTCTCCGGCTCCGACCTCACGGGCTGGGTCGGCCCGGGTCTCCTCGCACTCGGACTGACGCTCGTGTCGGCCGTCGCCGCAGCCACGGCGAAGGAGACGCGGGACTACACCGTCGACGAGCTCGACGACCTGCAGCAGTCCGAGCACGAGAAGGCGGCCGTCACCGCGGCGATCGTGCTGCCGCGCTGACAGGGCGTGACGGGACCCCCGGGGCAGGCCCCGGGGGTCCCGTCACGCCCGCGCCGGCCCCGTCGACGCCCGCACCGTGAGATGCGCGGAGATGTGGTCGATGCGCTCCGAGCGGTCGCGCGTGGAGAACCGGCCGATGAGCAGGTCGACGGCCGCGCGGCCCGCGCTCTCGCCCGGCGAGGTCACGGTCGTGAGTGGCGGCGAGGAGAAGGACGAACCGAAGATGTCGTCGCAGCCGACGACGCTGAGGTCGTCGGGGATCGTGACCCCGAGGCGATGGAACCGGTCGAGCGCGCCGATCGCGAGCACGTCGTTGAAGAAGATGCACGCGGTCGCCCTCGTGAGCACCACCGCATCGGCGGCGGCAGCGCCGTTGGCGAGCGTCGGCTGGTACCGCCCCACCTCGACGAGATCGACGTCGTGCTCGTCGGCCGCCGCGGCGATGGCGGTGAAGCGGACGTGGTCGGTCCACGAGCCGTGGGGGCCGTGCACGTACGCGATGCGCGTGTGGCCGAGGGACTGCAGGTACTGAAGCGCCTGGGCGAGGCCCTCGGGGGTGTCGATGACGACGCCGGGGAGTCCGCGCGTCTCGCGGTTGACGAGGACGGTCGGCGTGATCTGCGCCACGGAACGGAGGACCTCGTCGTCCACACGGGGGGAGGAGACGACGATGCCGTCGACGGTGCGCGCGAGCTCGCGCAGCCAGTGCTCCTCCATCGTGAGCGACTCCTCCGTGCTGACGAGCAGGTGGAGGTAGCTCGCCGCGCGGATCTGCGCCTGCGCGCCGCGCGTCACGTCGAGGTTGAAGGGGTTCGTCAGGTTCGGCAGCACGAGCGCGATGGTGCCGCGGGCGAGGCGGTCGTCGCGCGGCGGCAGGAGAGCGGAGGTGTAGCCCATCTCCTGTGCCTTGCTCGTGATCCTCTCGTACATGGCCGGGCTCACCCGGTTGGGGTTCGACAGGGCGCGCGAGACGGTGGACGGCGCGACTCCGAGCACCTGCGCGATCTCCGTCAGCGTCACGCGCCTCTGCACCCTGCGTGCCGGCACCGCCATTCCGTGCTCCCATCGATCGATTTCCCGACAGCATACCTTCTGCACGATTCTTGCCAGCACGCGCCACAAGACAGTCGTAATTTCAGACTTGACTGCGGAAATCTGGCACGGATTTGGCATGCGACTGCACTCAACTGTGCCATCGTCCTAGCCTGGTCGCAGCATCAGCCGGACGACAGCATCGGAGGTGGGCCATGGGCCGCAGGATCGACCTGGTCGCGGATCTCGGCGAGGGGTTCGGGCCGTGGCGCATGGGCGACGACGCCGCCCTGCTCGACGTGCTGACCTCGGCGAACATCGCGTGCGGGTTCCACGCCGGCGATCCCCGGATCATGGACGAGACGGTGCGCGCATGCGCGCACCGAGGAGTGGGCATCGGCGCGCATCCCTCCTTCCCCGACCTCGCGGGGTTCGGCAGGCGCGACATGGGCCTGAGCGCGGAGGAGGTGCGCACCGACGTGCTCTACCAGCTCGGCGCCCTGCAGGCCATCGCGTCGTTCCACGGCGCATCCGTCACGCACCTCGCGCCGCATGGCCGGCTCGGCAACCTCGTCGCGGTGCGCGAGGACTACGCCGGCGCGGTCGCCGAAGCCGCGCTGCGCGTGGACCCCTCGCTCATCGTCCTCGCGCAGGACGGCGCCCTCGCCGACGCCGCACGGGCCGCCGGCCTCCGCGTCGGCATCGTCGGCATCGCCGACCGCGCGTACCAGGACGACGGCACGCTCGTCCCGCGCAGCCAGCCGGGCGCCGTGATCCACGACCCCGACGAGATCGAGCGGCGCACCGTGCGGATGGTCGTGGACGGCGTCATCGAGAGCCGAGGGGGCGTGGCCATCCCCGTCGCGTGCGACACCGTGCTCGTCCACGGCGACACCGACGGCGCCGTGGCGCTCGCCCAGCGGATCCGCCTCGGGCTGGAGCGGGCCGGCGTCGAGATCGCTCCGCTCGCCGACTGGCTGGAGTGACGTCGCCGTGCTCCCGTCGTCCGTCTCCGTATCCGCCAGCGGCGATGCCGCGCTGCGCGTCGCGAGCGCACTCGACGACCGCGAGGCCGGATGGCGGCTCGTGCACCACCTCGCGCGCCGTCTCGACGCGCTCCGCGTCCCGGGCGTCGAGTGCGTCATCCCGACGTACGACGCCGTGCTCGTCGAGCTCGATCCCACTGAGGTGTCCGCGGAGCGCCTGGGGGCGCTGCTCGGAGAGCTGATCGCCGACATCGACGTCGATCGCCCGCTCACCTCATCGCCGCGCACGTTCGACGTCCCCGTGCTCTACGACCTCGACGGCGAGCTCGACCTCGCGGCGGTCGCGCACGCGCAGGGACTGGAGCCCGCCGACGTCGTCCGCCTGCACGGCGAGCCCGCGTACGTCGTCCGCTGCCTCGGGGCGCCCGGCGGCTCGCCCATGCTGGACGGCCCGCCCCTCCCGCTCCCCGTCCCCCGTCTCCCCAGCCCCCGCGCGCACGTGCCGCAGGGCGTCGTCTCCGTCGCAGGCCGGCAGGCGACGATCACCCCCGCCGCCGCGCCGGGGGGATGGCCGCTCATCGGGCGCACGCCGCTCACCGTGCTCGATCTCGGGGCAGAGCCGTTCGCCCCCTACGAACCCGGCGACATCATCCGCTTCCACCCGATCGGCCGCGACGAGTACGACGCGCTGCGCGGCACGCGGATGGCCCCCCGATGAGCGCGGGCACGCTGACCGTCGTCGAGGCGGGGGCGGCGCAGGTCACCGACCTCGGACGGCGGCGAGGGCCGCGCTTCGGCGTCCCGGCGAACGGGGCGCTCGACCAGGGCGCGGCGCGCATCGCGAACATCCTCGCGGGCAACCCCGACGACGCTCCGCTCATCGAGATCACGGCGTTCGACGCCGAGTTCGTCCCCGACATCGACATCCTCGTCGCCGCCTCGGGGGCGGAGAGCGTGCTGCGCGTGGGCGGGGCCATCCGCCCCTGGAACGAGCCCGTCTCGGTGCGCGCGGGCGAGCCGGTCTCCGTCCGAGCGCTCCGCGGAGGCCTCCGCGCCTATCTGGCGGTCCGCGGATCGTTCGACGTGCCCCTCCTGCTCGGCAGCTGCGCACCCGACTCCGTGCTCGGTTTCGGCGAGCGCCTCGCCGCCGGCGGGGTCGTCGCGCTGCGCGCCGCGACGCCGCCCGTCGTCAACCCCGCCTTCGGCGCCGCGCTCTTCCGGCTCGACGTGCCCGCACGCGCGGCGAAGGGGGTCGTCGAGGTCGCCGACGGGCCGGACGCCGCCGACTTCGCGGGCACCGCCGACCGGCTGTTCGCCGCGCCGTACACGGTGAGCCCGACGAGCAACCACATCGGCCTCCGCCTCACGGGCGCCCCGCTGCCCGAACGGAGCGCGACGGGCGAAGTGCTCTCGCGCGGCGTGCCCGTGGGTGCCGTCGAGGTGCCGCCGGGCGACGAGCTGCTCGTGCTGCATCGAGGGCGCGGCGTCACCGCCGGCTATCCGGTGCTCGCCGTCGTCACCTCGGCCTCGCTCGATGTGCTCGCGCAGGTCCGCCCGGGCGAGCGGGTGCGGTTCCGGCGCGTGTCCGACGCGGACGCCGCCGCCCGCGCCCGCCGCGATCGCGCCGCGCGCGACGCCCTCCGCCTCCGTGTCCAGTCCGTCTTCGCGGCGCTGGACGTGCCGCCCCCGACCTCCTCCGGAAGGACCCCCGTATGACATTCACCGACTACCGCGTCGCGGTCGTCACGGGCGCGACGAGCGGCGTCGGCCGCGGCGCCGTCGACCTGTTCCTCTCCCAGGGACTGACCGTGCACGCGATCGCGCGCGACGCGTCGCGCCTGGCCGAGCTCGCCGAACGCGGCGTGATCGTGCACGCCCTCGACGTGCGCGACACCGAGGCGCTCGAGCACGCGCTCGACGGCGTGGAGGCCGACATCGTGCTGAACAGCGCGGGGGTGAGCCGCTCGGGCAACATCCTCGACGCCACGGCCGCCGACCTCGACGACATGGTCGAGGTGAACCTCGGCGCCGTCATGCACATCCTGCGCCTGCTCTACCCAGGGATGGTCTCGCGCGACAGGGGCCATGTGCTCAACATCTCGTCGATCGCCGGGCACTACAACTTCTTCGGGCACACGGCCTACCACGCGACGAAGGCCGCCGTGCATCAGCTGTCGCGTCAGCTGCGCAACGACGCCCTCGGCACGCGCGTACGGGTGACGGAGCTCAGCCCCGGACGCATCGAGACGGAGATCTTCTCGCGGAACCTCGGCGGCACGCCCGAGACCGACGCGGCGGCGTGGGCGACCTACTACGAGGGCTACGAGTCGCTCACGGTGGACGACATCGTCGCGGCCATCGACTACGCCGTGGGTGCCCCCGTGCACGTCAACGTGGGGCTTCTCGAGATCATGCCCACCTTCCAGGTGCCCGGGGGCCTCACCTTCGATCGCCGCACGCAGGACGCAGAGTAAGGACACCGCCATGGTTCACGTCACCACCCGCATCGAGCGCGCCGACGGCGCCGACATCGCACGACTCGGCGAGTTCACCGCCGCGACCATCCACGAGGCGCAGGGCCGTCGCGGCGCCGTCGCCTCGCGGATCAAGCCGATCGACCCCGAGACGTCGTTCGTCGGGTCGGCCTTCACCGTCGTCTGCGCACCGCGCGACAACCTCATGCTGCAGGTCGCCATCCACTACGCGCAGCCCGGCGACGTGCTCGTCGTCGCCGCGGGGGAGCTCGGCGAGGCGGGCATGTTCGGCGACGTGCTGGGCAACGCGTGCAAGGCGAAGGGCATCGCGGCCCTCGTCACCGACGCCGGTGTGCGCGACACACGGGAACTGCGCGAGCTCGGGCTGCCCGTCTTCTCCGGCAGCGTGTCGATCAGGGGCACCGTCAAGGAGACGCTCGGCGCGCTCAACCAGCCCGTCGTGTTCGGGGGCGAGCTCATCCGCCCGGGCGACATCGTGAAGGGCGACGCCGACGGCGTCGTCGTCGTGCGCCGCGAGGAGGCGCGCGAGGTGGCAGAGCTGGCGGCCGCACGTGACGCGCACGAGGCGTCGCTCATCGAGAAGTACTGGGCGGGCGGGACGACGATCGAGCTGTGCAACCTCGTCGACGTGCTCGCCGCGAAGGGCCTCACGACCGACCTCGAGGACGCGTCGTGAGCGCCATCCCGGCCTCCGGGTTCTCTCCTGCCGCGCGGCTGGGGCGCATCCAGCCGTCGCCGAGCACGGCGGCCGCCGCACGCGTCCGCGAGCTGAAGGCCGAGGGTCGCCGGATCCTCGATCTCACGGTCGGGGAGCCCGACTTCGACACGCCGGACCACGTGAAGGAGGCCGCCATCGCGGCCATCCGGGCAGGCGAGACGAAGTACACCCCCGTCAACGGCACGCCCGCGCTCCGGGAGGCCATCCGCGGCTCGCTGCGCCGCACGCACGGCATCGAGTACTCGGACGCCGAGATCACGGTCGGCGGCGGCGGCAAGCAGGTCATCTTCCTCGCGCTCATGGCGACCGTCGACACGGGCGACGAGGTGCTCGTCCCCGCGCCGTACTGGGTGTCGTACCCCGACATGGTGCGCGCGAACGACGGCGAGCCGGTCATCGTCTCCACATCGGCCGAGAACCGCTACAAGCTGACGCCGGAGGCGCTCGAGGCGGCGATCGGGCCGCGCACGACCTGGCTCATCCTCAACAGCCCCGGGAACCCGAGCGGCGCCGTCTACTCGGAGGACGAGCTGGCGGCGCTCGCCGCGGTGCTGCGTCGGCATCCCCGCGTGTCGGTGCTGTCCGACGAGATCTACAGCGAGATCTCGTTCACGGGAGCGCCCGCCCCGAGCCTCGCGGCCGTCGCCCCCGACCTCCGCCATCGCGTGCTCGTCGTGTCGGGCGTCTCGAAGTCGTACGCGATGACGGGGTGGCGCCTGGGGTACGCGGCGGGCGACCCCGCGCTCGTGAAGGCGATCAACACGCTCCAGTCGCAGACGTCGTCGTGCCCGTCGTCGATCAGCCAGGCCGCCGCAGCGGCCGCGCTCTCGGGTCCGCAGGACTTCATCGCGCGCACGGTGCCCGTCTACGCCGAGCGTCGCGACGCGGCCGTGGCCGGGTTCTCGGCGATCGACGGGCTGGAGCCGCTCGTCCCCGACGGCGCGTTCTACCTCTCCGTCGACTGCGCGGGGCTCATCGGCCGCCGCACGGAGGACGGACGGACCCTCTCCGACGACCAGGACGTCACGCTGTACCTGCTCGACCGTGCGGGGGTCGCGGTCATCCAGGGCTCGGCGTACGGCCGGTCGCCCTTCTTCCGCATCTCGTTCGCGACCGACCTCGACACTCTCACCGCGGCCGTCGACGCCGTCGCAGAGGCCGTCGCCGCGCTCCGCTGACGCGCTGGTCAGCGGGGCGGCGCGGGGAACCGTCTCGCTTCGCTCGCTCAGCGACCTGCCGGCGCCCCGGTCGACGCGCGCACGTTCAGCGCGGGGCTGAGCGTCAGGCGGTGCACGGGGCGCGACGGGTCGGCCATCCGCGACAGCAGCAGGTCGAGCGCGGCCCGTCCGAGGGCGGCGCGGGGAGGGGCGACGCCCGTGAGGGCGGGCGTGGAGAGCTCGGCGAACTCGTCGTCGTAGGCGACGACCGACAGGTCGCCCGGCACCGTGAGCCCGCGTGACAGGGCGAGATCGACGATCGCGATGGCCTCGCGGTCGGAGTGGACGAGCAGCGCCGTCACGCCCGCCTTCAGCACGGCGTCGAGCATGTCGTCGATGCCGCGCGAGAACCCGGGCGATGCGCGATCCGGGAGGATGCGCTCGACGTGCTCGGCGGGCGTGAGGCCGAGCTCGCGGCACGCGGCCGTCCAGCCCGCGATGATCTTCCGCGAGGTGGGGGACGTCCGCGAGATGAGCAGCCCCACCTTGCGATGGCCGAGCTGCGCGAGGTGGCGCGCGGCGAGCAGGGCCCCGAGCGCATGATCGGTCGTGACCGACTCCACGGGCGTCCCGTCGGGGCGGCGCACCGCGTCGCGCTCGGCGAGCACGAACGGCACGCCCGAGCCGGTCAGCCAGTCGACGACGTCCTGCGCGTACTCCGTGTCGGTGTTCGGCACGACGACGAGGCCCGAGACGCCCTCGTTCTCGACCATCCGCTCGAGGACGGGGCGCTCGTCCTGCAGGTCGTACGACGTGCCGCGGAGCAGCATGGCCACACCGCGCCCGCGCCCCGCCTGCTCGATCGAGCGCACCACCTGCGGCCAGTAGAAGTCGAGCGACGGCACGAGGACGCCGACCGTCGTCGAGGCCGCGGGGTCGGCGGACGGCCGCCGTGCCGCGACGCCGCCGGGCGGGGCGACGGCGCCGCCGTGCACGCGGATGAGGAGGCCCTCCTCCTCGAGCTGCTGCAGGTCGCGGCGCAGCGTCACCGCCGCGACGCCGAACTCCGTGACGAGCTGCGACACCCGCACGGCGCCCGTGCGGGCGAGCACATCGAGGATGAGATCGCGCCGCGATGCCGCGAGCGGCGCCGCCTGATCGCTCACCGTCCGGCTCCCGCGGCGTCGGCGTCCTGACGCACGACGACGGTCAGCTCCGCGAGCGCCGACACGTCGATGTCGATGCGCGACAGGCGCGCGCCCCACACCTCCGCCAGCATGGGATCGTCGAGGGCACGGTCGACGACGCGGGCGGGCGCTGCGGCATCCCACACGAGCACGACGGGCGTCGCGCCGTCGAGCGGGCGGATGCGCGCCGATCCGGGCGAGAGGACGACCTCGCCCGCCACGACGAAGCGCACCTCGGTGGGGCCGCCTCCCTCCGCGAGCTGCCACCGGTCGGCGATCACGACCGCGCCGCCCGCCCCGGGACCGCCCGCCCCGGGACCGCCCGCCCCGGGCCCGCCTTCCGCGCGGTCGAGGCGGATGGCGCGGCGCCAGCTCGCGAGGCCCGTCACGTCGTAGGCCCCCGCGAGCTCGAGCTCGATCCCGTCGTCGTCGACCGCGACGAGCTCCGCGGCGCGCTCGACGCCCGCCGGCTGCTCCCTGCCGTGGACGAACGGCACGCTGTGCCATCCGCTCCGCATCGGCCACAGCTCGTACCGCTCGTCGCCGAACGTGCGGGCCTCGTACGTCGGGCGCCCGGCATCGACGAGCACGGGCACGCCGTCGGATGCGACGATCACCTCACCGACATCGTTGTGGTTGTGGTTCTCGCCGTTGTGGCCGCCCTTGGCGACCACGGCGAGCCCCGCGGCGTCTCCGCCGCTCTCGCGCACGACGAGCATCTGCGTCGACGGCAGCCAGATCCGCTCGGGCAGCGGGTCTGCACCGTCGGCCGCACCCAGCCACGCCGGGTCGGCGGCGCCGCGCAGCACGCGCCCGAGGCCATCCGAGGCCGCGACGGCCGGGTGCGCGGGGTCGCGGTGCAGCGCCGCGAAGGCCTCGGCGTCGCGGTCTCCCACGCGCCGTGCGGCGCGGTGCAGCGCGTGCCACGGCTGCGGCCCCGACTGCCGAGCCTGCCCGTCGGCGGCGTTCGCGAACCACTCGCCGCCCAGGTGCATGCGGTGCGGGAAGGCGATGACCTGCCGCACCGCCTCGATCCGGGGGACGGGGTCGTGGCCCGTCGCATGCGCGAGCACGTCGAGCGCCTCGAGCAGCCGGCAGGCGCCGTTCCACCAGTACGCGTATCCCTCGTCGATCGCGCCGTCCGCCGGCAGCACGGCGACGTAGCGGTCGAGCCCCTCGACGACGAGATCGACGATGCGCAGACGCTCGTCGGCCTCGTCCGGCGCGTCGAGCAGCTGCAGCGCGCCGACGAGCACGTTCCCGTGGATCCACGGATTCCAGTTGTGCACGTGCCCGTCGAGGCCGATCCAGTGCCAGTCGCGGCGGGCGAGGAACGGCGCGAAGATGCGGGTGCGCGCCTCGTGCCGCACACGGGATCGGAAGCCGGGGAACCGCGCCTCCAGCACCTCGCCGAGCACATGGTCGAGCCACGCGAGCTGCCCGACGACCTCGCCAGCGCCGAGGTCGACGTACGGGTCGGTGACGGTCGCGAGCACGGCGCCGTGGCGGGCGCGCGTGTCGTCGTGCGCCGGCCAGCACCACGAGCTCTGCTCGCACAGCATGATGGCGCCGTCGAGCGTCTCGTCGAGCCAGCGGTCCTCGCCCGTCGCGAGCGCGAGGAGGGCGGCCCGCGTGAGCCGGTGCTGGCGGGCGAACGCCGGCGTCTCCCAGGCGACGCGGTCGCCGTCGCCGTGGAAGCGCGCCGCATCGTGCGCGCGGGGCTGCGGCCACGGCGTGGCGAGCTCGGCCTCCGCCTCCTCGCGGAACGCGGCGACGGTCGCCGCGTCGAGGGCATCGCGGCGGATGGTCGGCAGCGCGGCCCCGGGCGGCGCGAGCACGAGCGGGTCGTCGCCGCGCAGCGCCTCGAGCGCGCGGGCGAGCGGACCGCGGAAGACAGGAGGGGAGTCGGTCGTCGTCGAAGCCGGCATGAAGCGATCATAAACGATCAGACGTGATCTAAAAAGTGGGTGGAGTGTCGAATCTGATTGATACGCTCCTCGATGTCACCCCGACGGACCTTCGAAGGAGAACTCCGTGCCCCACGCCACCGCCGCCTGGACGCGCGCCGACTGGACCGCGTACGCCGACCGCCTGCTCGCCGGGGCCATGGCGCACGGCACACCCGGTCGAGGACGCATCCTCATCCCCGGAGCCGAAGGCGGCTACGGGCGCGACGTCGACGGCCTCGAGGGCTTCGCGCGCACGTTCCTCATCGCCGGCTTCCGCATCGCCGGCGAGCGCGGCGAGGGCGTCGACCCCCTCATCGACTTCTTCGCCGCGGGCATCCGCTCGGGCGTCGACCCGGATGCGCCCGACCGCTGGGTGCGGATGGAGGAGCACGGGCAGGCGAAGGTGGAGGCGGCCTCCATCGCCCTCATCCTCGACATGACCCGGCCGTGGATCTGGGACCGGCTCGACGCGCTGACGCAGCAGCGCGTCATCGACTACCTCGCGCCCGCCGTCGGCGACGACACCTACCCGCCCATCAACTGGCTGTGGTTCCGCCTCGTCGTGCAGACCTTCCTCCGCTCCGTGGGCGGGCCCTGGTCGCCCGGCGACGTCGCCGCCGACCTCGCCCTGCACGACACCTTCGCGCGGGGCGCCGGATGGATGTCGGACGGCGCCGCCCGCTCCTACGACCACTACGTGGGCTGGGCGCTGCACCTGTACCCCGTCCTGTGGGCGCGCATGCAGGGCGCCGCCGAGCTCGCCGGCGACAGGATCGCGCGCGATGCCACCGCCCTCGACCGCTTCCTCCAGGACGCCGTGCACCTCGTCGGCGGCGACGGCTCGCCGCTCATCCAGGGCCGCAGCCTCATCTACCGCTTCGCCGCCGCCGCGCCGTTCTGGGCGGGCGTCGTCGCGGGCGTCCCCTCCGTTCCCGCCGGAGCCCTCCGCCACGCCGCCGAGCGCATCGTGTCGCACTTCGCCGAGCGCGGCGCCCCCGACGACCGCGGCGTCCTCTCGATGGGATGGCACGGCGAGTGGCGGCCGCTGGCGCAGTCGTACTCGGGGCCCGGCTCGCCGTACTGGGCGGCCAAGGGGCTCCTCGGCATCATGCTGCCCTCCGACCACCCGGTCTGGACGGCCCCGGCGCAGCCCCTTCCCGTCGAGCAGGGCGACACGCTCCGCGCCGTCGAGGCGCCGGGATGGATCGTCTCGGGCACGCGCGCCGACGGCATCGTGCGCGTCGTCAACCACGGCAACGATCACGAGCTCGAGGGGGCGCTCGTCGCCGACTCCCCGCTCTACGCGCGCCTCGGCTACTCGACGGCGACGAGCCCGCTGCTCGACGAGCGCGGATGGCGCGAGCCGCTCGAGCAATCGGTCGCGCTCGTCGACGTCGCGGGCGCCGCGACGCACCGCGCCGGCATGGCGCTGCGCGCGACGCGGGTGGACGACGGCGTGGGCGTCGCCGCGTCGACGTGGAGCGCGCACACGTTCGTCGCCGACGCCGACCAGGTCGCGCACGGCTCGGGCCTGCGCGGCACGGCCTCGGTCGCGGCGCGCATCGACGTCGTCTCCCTCGTCCGCGGTGCGCACGAGGTGCGCCTCGCACGCGTCGACGACGTCGCCGTCCCGCTCGCGGGGCTCCGCGTGCGGTGGGGCGGATGGCCCGTGGCGGGCGACGACGTCGTCTCGCGCGTCGCGACGAGCCCGCACGCGCGTGCGTCGGCGTCCGCAGGCGGCGTGACGAGCGCCATCCGCGCCCTCGACCACGTCGCGAGCGCGCGCGTCGACGAGCGCCGCGACGCGAGCCCGCTCGGCCCCGTCGCCGCCGTGCCCGTGCTCGAGAGCCCCGTGCGCCCGGGCGTCTGGACCGCCGTCGAGCTGACCCTCGACGGGTCGGGCCCGGCAGCGGCCGAGACGCGGCTCCGCCTCGAGGGCGACGTCGCGCACGTCGGCTGGCCCGACGGCTCCGAGACCTCGACGACCCTCCCCGACCTCCGCGCGGCGCAGCCCGTGTCGCGCTGACCCCACCCCCCGCAGCAAAGGAGCAGCACTCCCATGAAGAAGCGCATCATCGCCACCACGGCCGGCCTCGCGGTCTCGGCCCTCGCCCTCGCCGGGTGCAGCGGCGGCACGACGTCGACGACCGATCCCGACGGGCCCATCACCCTGACGCTGTCGGGCTGGAGCGTCGAGACGACCCCCGAGTTCCAGCTGCTGGCCGACGCCTTCCACGAGCAGAACCCCGACGTCACGGTCGAGATCGTCGACTACGACCCCGCCGAGTACAACACGCTCGTCACGGCCGATCTCGCCGCAGGCACGGGCCCGGACATCATCACGCAGAAGGAGGTCAAGTACCTCACCACCTTCCAGGAGGGCGGTCAGCTGCTCGACGTCTCCGACGTGGAGCTGCCGGACGGCATCGGCGGCGCCTCGGCGTACGAGGTCGACGGCACGGCCTACGCCGTCCCGTACCGCCAGGACTCGTGGGTGCTCTACTACAACACCGCCCTCTTCGACGAGGCGGGCGTGGCCTACCCCGACGGCACCTGGACGTGGGACGACTACGAGGCGGCGGCCGAAGAGCTCACGACGAAGCTCGCCGACGCCGGCTCGTCCGCCAAGGGCGCATACCAGCACAGCTGGCAGTCGACCGTGCAGGGCTTCGCGACCGCGCAGACCGAGGGCGCCGATCTGCTCAGCGGCGACTACGGCTACGTCGCGCCGTACTACGAGCGCGTGCTCGCCCTGCAGGAGGCGGGCGCCCAGGAGGCGTACAACACGGTCACGGCGAACCAGCTCACCTACCAGGGCGAGTTCGGCACGCAGAAGGCCGCCATGCTGCCGATGGGCACGTGGTTCGTCGCCACGCTCATCTCCCAGCAGGCGTCGGGCGACGCCGACGACTTCGAATGGGGCATCGCGCCCATCCCGCAGCAGGACGCCTCGACGACCGGCGCCGACGCGACGCCCGTGACCTTCGGCGACCCGACCGGCTTCGGCATCAACGCGAACATCGACCAGGGCAAGGTCGACGCCGCGAAAGACTTCCTCGCCTTCGCCGCGAGCGAGGAGGCGGCGACCGCGCTCGCCGAGATCGGGATCACGCCCGCTCTCCTCACCGATCCCGTCGTCGAGGCGTACTTCTCGGTGGACGGCGCCCCGCAGGACGAGCTGTCGACGTTCGCCGTGCAGACGCACGAGACCCTGCCGGAGAGCCCCACGTCGAGCAAGACGGCGGCCGTGCAGAACATCCTGAACGACATGCACTCGGCCATCCTGTCCGGCTCGGCCGATGTCGACGCCGCGATCTCGGAGGCCGAGGAGCGCGTCGCGAACGAGGTCGGGGTCGAGTAGGAGCGTGATGACCACCGTCGCGCCGTCGCCGCGCATCCGCAGGCGGCCATCCCGCCTGCGGATGCGCAACACCCTGCTGGGGTGGAGCTTCATCCTGCCGAACTTCATCGGCTTCGCCACGCTCACCCTCGTTCCCGTGATCGTGCTGTTCTACATGTCGCTGACGAACTGGAACATCTTCGGATCGTCCCAGTTCGTCGGCCTGCAGAACTTCCAGCGGCTGCTCGCGGACGGCAGCTTCCGCGTCGCGTTCGGCAACACGCTGTACTACTCGGTCCTCCACATCCCGCTCACGATCGTCGTGTCGCTCGGGCTCGCGCTGCTGCTGAACAACAAGCTGCGCGGCGTGGCGTTCTTCCGCACCGCCGCCTTCTTCCCCTACATCACGTCGATCGTCGCGATCGCGCTGGTGTGGAACCTGCTGTTCAGCCCCGACTACGGCCCCATCAACGAGATGCTCCGCGCCGTGGGCATCTCGGAGCCGCCCGGATGGCTGACGTCCGCGGAGTGGGCGATGCCCGCCGTCGTCATCATCAGCACGTGGCGCGACATGGGGTACTACATGGTGCTCTTCCTCGCGGCGCTGCAGACCGTGCCGCGCGAGCTGCACGAGGCGGCCCGCATGGACGGGGCGAACGTCTGGCAGCGATTCCGCAACGTCACCCTGCCGTGCCTGCGCCCGACGATGTTCTTCGTCACGGTCATGCTGACCATCAACTCGTTCAAGATCTTCGACCTCATCCTCGTGCTGACCAACGGCGGCCCCGGGCAGTCGACGACCGTGATCTCCCAGTTCATCTACCGCAAGGGATTCGAGGAGAACCAGTTCGGCTACGCATCCGCGGCGTCGGTCGTGCTCTTCCTCCTCTGCATCGTCGTGACGATCGTGCAGTTCCTGTGGAACAAGCGGAAGGAGGCGTGATGAGCGAGACCATGACGCTCGTCGCCCCCGAGCGGCAGGGCCGCCGGACGTCGATCGACCCGCCCGCCCGCCCGCGCGGCGCCGGACGCGGCCGGGGGAGGGCCTCACGCATCGCCCTCTACGTCGTCCTCGTCGTCGCGGCGGCGGCGATGCTCACACCGTTCTTCTGGATGGTCATGAGCTCCCTCAAGGAGGCCAACGCGGTCTTCTCCGTGCCGATCCGGTGGATCCCTGAGATGTTCGTCTGGGAGAACTACGTCGACATCTGGACGCGCTCAGACATCCTCACCTGGATCCGCAACACGCTCGTGCTGTCGGTGACGGTGACGGCCCTGCAGGTGCTGACGGGATCATTCGCCGCGTACGGGTTCTCGCGCATCCGCTTCCCGGGCCGCGACGCGCTCTTCCTCCTGTATGTCGGCACGATCGCCGTGCCGTGGCAGTCCTACATGATCCCGCAGTTCATCCTGCTGTCGAACGCGCAGGTGGCGAACACGCTGTGGTCGATCATCCTGCTGCAGGCGTTCGGAGCGTTCGGCGTCTTCCTCATGAAGCAGTTCTACGAGACCGTGCCGGAGGACCTCTCCGAGGCCGCCAGGCTCGACGGCCTGAGCGAGTACGGCATCTGGCGGCGCATCATGCTGCCGCTGTCGGTGCCGGCCATCGCGAGTCTGTCGCTGCTGACGTTCGTGAACACGTGGAACGACTACCTCGGGCCGCTCATCTACCTGCGCGACCCGAGCCTGTGGACCATGCAGCTCGGCCTCAAGAACTTCGTGTCGAGCCTCTACGACGTCGACTACGGCGTGCTGTTCGCGGGGCTCACGATCTCCGTCGTGCCGATCGCGATCGTGTTCCTCCTCGGCCAGCGCTACTTCGTCGAGGGCATCGCGACGAGCGGCATGAAGGGCTGACGATGAAGCGCATCCCGCACAGCGTCTACTCGACGCTCTTCGGTGTCGCCCATCTCGCGCTCGGCGTCAACGCGTCGCTCGCCCTCGTGTGCCTGCCGCTGCTCGTGCTGCTCGTCACGACCGACCCGTCGCTCTCCTGGCCGCTGCTCGCGGTCGCGGCGGTGCCGTGCGGGATGGGCGCGGCCGCGGCGTTCGCGACCTTCCGTGCGCACGCCTCCGGCGAGACGGCGGTGTTCCGGACCTACTTCCGGGAGCTGCGCGCGACGTGGCGCCGCGCGCTCGCCCTCTCGGCGCTGGTCGTCGGTGTCGGAGTCGTCGCACTCGTCGACGTGGTCGTGCTCGTGCCGACGGGCGCGGGTGCCGTCGTCGCCCCGCTCCTCGTCGTCGTCGCGCTGCTCGCGCTCGCCGCGGGGATGGTCGGCCTCGTCGCCCTGACGGAGGCGCCCGACGCGCGGCTGCGCGATGTGCTGCGCGTCTGCGTCGTCCTCGCCGTGCGCCGATGGCCGCTCACGATCGCGTCGTTCGCCGTCCTCGCCGTGCAGGCGGCGGTCGTCGTCGCCGCGCCCGCGCTCGGCATCGGGCTGACGGCGGCCGCCAGCCTCTATGTCGTATGGGCGGGCGCGCGCTACACCCTGCAGCCCGCCCTGCGGCCCGTCGCGGCCTGACCCCTCTCCCGAAGGACCCCCATGACCTCGACCGACCGCCGGCCGCGCATCCTCTCCGCCGTCGGCTCCGGCGCGTTCGCACCCGCATCGGAGGCGCACCTCGCGCAGGAGCTGGCGCGGTACGGCGAGCTGCTCGCGACCGTCGACGGCTTCTCCTCGCCCCAGGCGCGCCGGGCGCTCGCCGATGCGGAGGTGCTCGTGACGGGATGGCGCACCCCGCGCGTCGACGCCGCCGTGCTCGACGCCGCGCCGGCGCTGCGCTGGGTGCTCCATGTCGCCGGCTCCGTCAAGGAGCAGCTCGATCCGGAGGTCTGGCGCCGGGGGATCCGCGTCAGCTCGGCCGTCGACGCGAACGCGGTGCCGGTCGCGGAGTTCACGCTCGCGGCCATCCTGATGGCGAACAAGCGCATCGTGCAGATCGCGCGCGACTACCGCGCGCGGCGTGCCCTCGTCGACCAGGCGACGCTCGGCGTCGTCGGCAACTACCGGCGGCGCGTCGGCATCGTGGGCGCATCGCGCATCGGCCGCCGCGTCGTGGAGCTGCTGCGGCCCTTCGACCTCGAGGTGGCGCTCTTCGACCCCACGCTCTCCGACGACGACGTCCGCGCACTCGGGGTGCTGCCGATGCCGCTCGACACGCTCTTCGCCTCCAGCGACGTCGTGTCGGTGCACGCCCCGTCGCTGCCCTCGACGCACGGGCTCGTCTCGGCGGCGCTCATCGACGCGATGCCCTCGGGCGCCACGCTCGTGAACACCTCGCGCGGAGAGATCGTCGACCAGGAGGCGCTGACGCGCCGAGTCGGGCGAGGAGACCTGTATGCGGTGCTCGACGTGACGGTGCCATGGGCGCTGCCGGCCGACCATCCGCTCTACGACCACCCGAACGTGCTCCTGACTCCCCACATCGCGGGGTCGGTGGGAACCGAGGTCGACCGCATGATCGACGCGCAGATCGACGAGCTGCGGCGCATCGCGTCGGGGGGCTCGCTCGCCCACCCCGTGCTCCTGGACACGCTCGGCACGGCGGCCTGAGCCCCCTGATCGCTTCCGAGCGTTTCGCCGAACCCGCGCTTGCCGTGGGAGCGTGCGCATCGCTTGGATGCTGTTTACGCAAACATCTCCGGGGCGACGACGCCCCGATCACGAGGGAGTGATGTGAAGAGCATGAAGAACGTCGCGGCCGGGGTCTGCCTCGTCGCCGCGCTGACCCTGTCGACGGTCGCGTCGGCGCAGGCGGCGGTGCCCGTCGGCGACCCGACGACCTACACGTCGTACCCGGCCGTGCAGGATCCGGGCGCGAGCGCAGCGGGCTACTTCCAGCCGTACTGGTTCGACGACCAGGGCGCGCACATCCAGGCGCACGGCGGCCAGGTGGTGACGGCCGAGGAGCTCGGCGTCGAGGGCGGCGACGTCGTCACGGGCTCCGAGGAGGGGCGCACGGTCTACTACTGGTACGGCGAGGACCGCACCAACGGCTACTACGGCAGCCCGGGCGTGCACGCGTACAAGTCGTACGACACGCTCAACTGGACGGACGAGGGAGTCGTGATGCGGGGGGTCCAGACCGCCGCCGACCTCGAGTCCGACTACTTCGACGCCCTGTACGACACGGTCGATGACGCCGGCCAGCCGCGCACGGAGCGCATCGACGAGCTGAACTACCACCTGAACACGAGCGATGCGGCGGACCACACCGCGATCTTCGAGCGGCCGAAGGCCCTCTACAACGACAGCACGGGGCAGTGGGTGCTGTGGTGGCACTCCGACGGGCAGACGACCCCCGGCGGCAGCATGTACGCGCGGTCGATGGCGGCCGTGGCGGTGTCGGACAGCCCCACGGGCCCCTTCCGGCTCACGGGCGCCTACCGGATGCCGAACCGCACCGACTACAAGGCGTGCATCTCGGCCGCCGTCCCCGGCCAGGCCCGCGACATGACGGTGTTCCAGGACGAGGACGGCACGGCCTACATCGCGTACTCGTCGGAGGAGAACCGCTCGCTCTACATCGCCGAGCTCGACGCGTCGTACACGAACGTCACGCACACGACCGACGTCGACATGGCCTCCGCCCACCAGTACTCCGAGGACGGCCGCTTCCCATACCTGTTCGCCGACGGCAGCGCCGAGGCGCCCGTGCGCGGCGAGGACTTCCAGATCGTGAAGGAGTGCGGCATGCTCGAGGCACCCGCGCTCTTCCAGCACGGCGGGAAGTACTACGCGGTCGCGTCGGGGGCGACCGGCTGGGCGCCGAACCCGCAGACGTACTACACCGCCGACACCATCCTGGGGTCGTGGATCCGCGGCGTCGAGACGGGCGACGCGAACGAGAACGTCGCCTACAACGCCATCCCCGAGGGCGGCGACGGCCTGCTGTCGGTCGGCGACACCCGGAGGACGACGTTCGGCTCGCAGTCGACGAACGTGCTCGACCTCGGCGGCGGCCGCTTCGTCTACATGGGCGACCGGTGGAACTCGGGCGCCGCGGACTCCACCTACGTGTGGCTGCCGATCACGATCGGCGAGGACGGCCGCGCCCAGATGCGCAACCCCGCCACGGAGGATCCGGCGCGCTGGGCCGACGGCTGGGACGCGTCGTACTGGGACGACAAGGGTCGAGGCACGGAGATCTGGAGCGTCGTGGACGACGGCCTGCCCGACACCGTCGAGCCGGGGGAGGACTTCTCCGCCGCCCTGCCCGCGACCGTGCCCGTCGAGGCCGGCGGTACGACGACCGAGGTCGCGGTGACCTGGAGCGCGACGTCGTTCGCGGAGCGCGGCTCGCAGTCGATCACGGGGACGCTCGCCGCCGACGCGGGATTCACGGCGGGTCGCACCTTCACGCGGACGATCGAGGTCGCCACGCCGGGCGTCGTGAACCTCGCCCCCGACGCGGCCGTCTCGGCATCGAGTCGCGCCGACCTCGCCGCGACCGTCGTCGACGGCAACGTGAAGGGCAAGGGGTGGGACGACTGGCTCTCGGGCGGCGTCTATCCGAAGGCGAGCTGGCTCTCCTTCTCCTGGCCCCTCGCGCAGGACGTCGACGAGATCGTCGTGCACACCTACAAGGACGGCGCGGGCGCCACCTGGCCGTCGACCGTGTCGGCCCAGTACCTCGACGCGACGGGTGCCTGGGTGACGGCCGACGCGAGCGTCGACCTCGTGCAGGACGCCTCGGCGTCGGCACCCGTGGCGACGCTCGATGTGTCGTCGCTGCCGGCCACGAGCGGCATCCGGGTCGACCTCGCGACCGCGACCAACACGTGGCAGTCGATCTCGGAGGTGCAGCTGTGGGGCGCAGAGGGCCCGACCGAGCTGTGCGCGGCCGAGGGCACGAGCGTGTCGGCGAGCTTCCACCAGGCGCAGTACGCGACCATGCCGGCCGAGAACGCCTGCGACGGCAGCGCATCGACGAGCTGGTCGACGTGGGCGGCCGCGAAGCAGGATCAGGCGACGTTCACGGTCGAGCCGGCCGAGGCGCACGTCGTCGACCGGGTCGGCTTCACGAACATCGAGGGCACCATCGCGAGCGTCGGCGTCGAGTACCGCGACGCGGAGGGCACGTGGCACGCCACGACGGCCCAGGCCGTCGCGGCGGCGGCCAACGGGCGCCCGACCGCGATCTCCTTCGAGCCGGTGCTCGCGTCTGCCGTGCGGATCACGTTCTCGACCCCGGGGTCGTACCTCAAGATCCCCGTGCTGGGGGTCGCAGGCGCGACGGCCGACGTCGTGCCTGCGGTGTCGACGCGGTGCGCCGGACACAAGGTGCAGGTCATGGCGACGGTGCGCAACTCGGGGGGCGACGCGACCACGGTGCGCGTGGAGACCCCCTACGGCGTGAAGACCCTGCCCGTCGCGGCAGGAGGCTCGGCCTCCGCCGCGTTCCCCGTCAAGGCGACGTCGGCGCCGGCGGGCGAGCTGACGGCGACGGCGAATGGCACGTCGGTCACGACGGGGTACGCGGCGCGGACCTGCGGCTGATGATGACAACGGTTACTCTGACCCTCAGAACAATGAGCTTCCGACGCTCGACGGAGAGGACATCGGATGGCCGACTTCCGCATCGGAGAGCAGGACTTCCTGCTCGACGGCGCCCCGCACCGCATCATCGCCGGAGCCCTGCACTACTTCCGCGTCCATCCCGACCTGTGGGCCGATCGCCTCCGCAAGGCGCGGCTCATGGGACTCAACACGATCGAGACGTACGTGGCGTGGAACGCGCACGAGCCGAGGCGCGGGGAGTGGGGCGCATCCGGGGGAACCGACCTCGGGAGGTTCCTCGACCTCGTCGCGGCAGAGGGCATGCACGCCATCGTGCGGCCGGGGCCGTACATCTGCGCGGAGTGGACCAACGGCGGGCTCCCCGCCTGGCTCACGAGCACGCCGGGCATCGGGGTGCGCCGCAGCGAGCCGCAGTACCTCACGGAGATCGAGCGCTACCTCCGCCACGTCTACGACATCGTCGTGCCCCGGCAGATCGACCGGGGCGGCAACGTCGTCCTCGTGCAGATCGAGAACGAGTACGGCGCGTACGGAGACGACGCCGAGTACCTCGCGGAGCTCGTGCGCATCACGCGCGACGCCGGCGTCGTCGTGCCCCTCACGACCGTCGACCAGCCGGAGCCGGCGATGCTCGCGGCGGGCTCCCTGCCCGGACTGCACCGAACGGGGTCGTTCGGCTCCCGCGTGGAGGAGCGCCTCGCGACCCTGCGTGCGCACCAGCCGACGGGCCCGCTCATGTGCTCGGAGTTCTGGGACGGCTGGTTCGACTGGTGGGGCGGCGTGCACCATACGACGAGCGCCGCAGACGCCGCCGCATCGCTCGACGCGCTGCTGTCCGCAGGGGCGTCCGTCAACATCTACATGGTGCACGGCGGCACGAACGCCGACCTCACGAGCGGCGCCAACGACAAGGGCCGCTACCTGCCCATCACGACGTCGTACGACTACGACGCGCCGCTCGACGAGGCGGGGGATCCGACGGAGAAGTTCCACGCGTTCCGCGAGGTCATCTCCCGATACGCCCCCGTGCCCGACGAGGTGCCGCCGCCCGCGTCGCCCGCGCCGGCATTCGATGTGCCGCTGGCCAGGGCGGGCGGATGGCTCCCGGGCCATGTCCCCGGCGGCGCCGACCCCGCCCCCGCGACCTTCGACGCCCTCGGCCACACGAGCGCGCTCGTGTCGTACTCCGCCGAGCTCGCGGCCCATGACGAGACGGCGCTCCTGGCGTTCGACGAGGTCCGCGACACCGCGTGGGTGCGCATCGACGGTGCGCCCGTCGGGCGGCTCTCGCGCACGCTGCACGAGCGCGCACTGGCGCTTCCGCCCGGCAGGCGGCTCGAGGTGCTCGTGGAGGAGCAGGGGCGGGTGAACTACGGCCCGCGCATCGGCGAGGAGAAGGGGCTCATCGGTCTGCCCGCGATCGGCGGGCACGTGATCGCCGGCTGGTCGGCGACGCCGGTCGACGTCGCGTCGGCCGGGGCCGCGGTCTCGCGCGGCGAGCAGCCGGGACCTGCGGGGAGCGCCCTGCGCGGCGAGTTCGACCTCGCGGCTCCGGCCGACCTGTTCCTGGACACGAGCGGATGGGGGAGAGGCTACGCCTTCGTGAACGGCGCGCTGCTCGGGCGGTACTGGTCGACGGGCCCGCAGCGCACCCTCTACGTTCCCCGCCCGCTCACGCGCGCGGGCGCGAACACGCTCGTCGTGCTCGAGCTCGAAGAGGCGCCGCTGCGCACCGCACGGTTCGCCGAGGGCCTGCTGCTCGGGCAGCTCGAGGAGTGATCGCGCTGCGTCCGCGGAATCGGGTCTTGCGCCCGATGCGGACGCGGCGCTAGTCTCGACGCAGTTTCATCGACGGTTAGTTTTAACCCCGATGACCGTGAGGGCACCGTCGCCCCGCGGCACTGCAGAGAGGCAGGGGCATGTCCATCACGGGCGAGAGACGACGACCCCGTCGTGCGCTGAAGGAGCTCTGGCACAGCCGGACGCTCATCCTCATGTGCATCCCGGCGATCGTGTTCTTCGCGATCTTCAGCTATGCGCCGCTGCCGGGCATCTGGATCGCGTTCACGAACTTCAACTATCGCGACGGCATCTTCGGGAGCCCGTTCGTGGGGTTCCAGAACTTCGAGTTCCTCATCAAGTCGGGCCAGCTGTGGCTCCTGACGCGGAACACGATCCTCTACAACGTCGCGTTCATCGTGCTCGGGAACATCCTGCAGATCGCCCTCGCGATCATGCTGAGCGAGATCAGCCGGAAGTACTTCAAGAAGATCACCCAGACCGTGATGTTCCTGCCGTACTTCATCTCGGTCGTGCTCATCGGCGTCATCGCGTTCAACCTCCTGAACTACGACACCGGCGCCCTCAACGCGCTCATCGAGGCGACCGGCGGCGACCCGATCAAGATCTACAGCACGGCAGGGGCCTGGCCGCTCATCATCATCCTCGTCCACCTGTGGCAGAGCACGGGGTACGGGTCGATCGTGTACTTCGCCGCGATCATGGGCATCGACAGGACGCTCTTCGAGGCGGCGGCGATCGACGGCGCGTCGGCGTGGCAGCGCATCCGCTACGTCATCCTGCCGAGCCTGAAGCCGACGTTCATCATCCTGCTGCTGTTCTCGCTCGGCGGCATCATGAACGGCAACTTCGGCCTGTTCTGGAACCTCGTCGGCAACAACGCCGCGCTGTTCTCGACGACCGACATCATCGAGACCTCCGTCTACCGGATGGTCATGTCGCAGAACAACTTCACGACGTCGACGGCCGTCGGCCTCTACCAGTCCCTGTTCGGATTCGCCCTCGTCATGACGGCGAACTGGGTCGTGCGAAGGATCAACAAGGACTATGCCATCTTCTGACCTGCTCCTGCCCGCCACCGTCACCGAGGTCATCACGACGAAGGGGCAGAAGGGCCGCCGACGCGGACCGGCGAGGCGTCCGCGCACCATCCGGCTCTCCCGCGGCGACATCGCGCTGAAAACGGTGTCGTACGTCACGATCACCCTGTTCTCGCTCTTCTGCGCGCTGCCGTTCGTCCTCATCGTCTCGGCGTCGTTCTCGAGCGAGTCCGAGATCATGCGCACGGGCTTCGGCCTGCTGCCGAAGGGGTTCACGCTCACCGCCTACGAGTTCATCTTCCGGTCGCCGCGGCAGATCCTCGGGTCGTACGCCGTGACGATCATCATGACGCTCGCCGGCACGGCGATCGGCCTGTTCATCATCTCCATGACCGGCTTCGCGCTGTACCGCAAGGACTTCCGCTACCGCAACGTCATCTCGTTCTTCATCTACTTCACGACGCTGTTCTCGGCCGGCCTCGCGCCGACCTTCCTCTGGGTCGGCCGCGATCTGGGGCTCCGCGGCAGCTACCTCGCGGTCTTCCTGCAGCTGCTCATGACGCCGTGGCTCATCATCCTCATGAAGAACTTCATGCGCACGGTGCCCTACGAGATCGTCGAATCGGGCAAGGTCGACGGCGCGGGCGACTTCCGCATCTTCGCCCAGCTGACGCTCCCCATGATGAAGCCGGCGCTCGCGACGATCGGCCTCTTCCTCGCCCTCGGCTACTGGAACGAGTGGTACCTGTCCTCGCTCTACCTCGGCAGCACCGTCGAGTTCAAACCGCTCCAGTACTACCTCTACAACGTCATCAACACGGCGAACGCCCTGCGCAACTCCGTCGCGGGCGACAACGTCAGCATCACCGACCTGCCGAGCAACACCCTCAAGATGGCGAGCGCCGTGCTGGCGACGGCGCCCATCCTCTTCGTCTACCCGTTCGTTCAGAAGTACTTCGTGAGCGGCATCACCGTCGGCGCCGTCAAGGGCTGACCGCCGCCGCACCCCCGAACCCCCACCCAGGAATGAGCCGAAGGAGTCTCACATGCGCAGGACCACGATCAGGGCGGGAGCAGGACTGCTCGCCGTCGGAACCGCCGTCGGGATGCTGGCGGGCTGCACCGCCTCCGGGTCGGGCGACGCCGGCGACGGCGGCGAGCCGACCGAGATCACGATGCTCGTGCTGGGCGACAAGCCCACCAACGGACGGCTCGAGGCGATGCTCGAGAAGCTCAACGAGCGCCTCGTCGAGCAGGCCAACGCGACCCTCGACCTCTACTACGTCGAGTGGGCCGACTGGCAGACCCAGTACAACGTGCAGCTGCTCTCCGGCGACACCAACGTCGACCTCATCACGACGGCGACCGACTGGCTGTTCGCATGGGAGAACGCCGAGAAGGGGGCGTTCCTGCCGCTGTCCGAGGAGATGCTGCAGGAGTACGCGCCCGAGACCTGGGCGCAGGTCGATGCGGACGGGCACTGGGATCTGACGAAGCTCGACGACGGGCAGATCTACTTCATCCCCGAGGACAACTTCACGCAGTGGACGAACCACGGGTTCTTCTACCGCGGCGACTGGGCGACGGAGGCCGGCTTCGCGAACGGCGAGATCACGTCGTTCGAGGACTTCACGACCTACTTCGCGTGGATCAAGGAGAACAAGCCGGAGGCCTACCCGTGGGACGTCGCGGGGGCGAGCAACGGCGAGGCGGCGCTGACGGGCTACCTGCAGGGACACACCGACTTCGTCACGCTGCAGGGACTCAGCGCCGGCAACTACATGCCGTTCCAGACGTCGGCGTCCGATCCCGAGACCGTCACCTCCTGGTACATGGAGGGCGACGAGCTGCTCGAGGCCGCCGAACTCGCCCAGGAGTGGAACGAGCTGGGCGTCTGGCGCGAGGACGCCACGAACTACGACGGCGACACCCGAGAGGAGTTCTACGCCGGTCTGTCGGGCACCGACCAGCACCATACGCAGACGTTCATCGGCCAGATCGTCGACAACATGGAGGCGAAGCAGCCCGGCTCCGACCCCAGGTTCTTCTACTGGGGCCAGGAGAACGGCAACATCTACCGCGACATCCTCACCCACGGCGCCATGGCCGTGAGCGCGACGTCGTCGAACCCCGAGAAGGCGCTCGAGGTCTACGACCTCATCCGCAACGACGAGGAGGACTACCGCCTCCTCAACTACGGCATCGAGGGCACCGACTACATCGTCACGGACGAGGGCGAGCTCGACTACCCGGAGGGCTACGACTCGTCCACCGACTCGCTCGGCTCGAACTTCTGGGCCGGCCGGATGGACGAGTACGAGCTCCCGAAGGTGACCGACGCGGAGAACAAGCAGGAGATCTACGACGCCCTCGACGCCGTCGCCGAGGACTACCCGTACTCCACCCTGCGCGTGAACAAGGACGCCATCGACCCGACCCTCGCCGCCATGGGCGCCGTGCTGTCGGAGTACATCCCGCAGCTGCAGTACGGCAAGTTCGACGACCCGGAGGCCGCCATCGACGAGATGCGGCAGAAGCTGCTCGACGCCGGCTACGAAGACGCGCTCGCGTCGATCCAGGCCGACCTCGACGCCTGGTCCCAGCAGTAGCCGCACGGCTCCCGGCGGTCCGCGCGCGGACCGCCGGGAGCCCCATCCAGAGAAGGAGGAGCGGTGAACAGCATCTTCGCCGCCGACTCCGCGCTCATGCGCGGACTCACCCGCATCGCCGACGTCATGATCCTCAACCTGCTGTTCGTCGCGACCTCGCTCCCCGTCGTCACCCTGGGCGCCTCGCTCACGGCGCTCCACTTCACGGCCATGCGCCTCGCGGCGGGCGAGAGCGAGTCGACATCCGGCGACTACCTGCGCTCGTTCCGGCAGAACCTGCGGCAGGGCACCGTCGTGCTCCTCCTGCACGCGCTCGTCGTCGCGGCGCTCGCCGCGTGGTACGCCGTCATCCCGGCGTTCGGCGCGCCCGCGCTCGTCGAGCTCGCCCTGTTCGCGCTCTGGTACGTCGTCGCCTTCGCGTTCGCGTCGTGGGCGCTCTACGTCTTCCCCTACCTGGCGCGCTTCGAGGGGTCGACGCGCGACGTGCTGCGCCTCTCGCGACTCATCTCGATGCGCCATCCGCTCGCCACCCTCACGATGCTCGTCGTCATCGCGCTCGCCGTCGCGGTCACGGTGTTCGCCCCGCAGGCCACGGGCTACGGCATGCTGTGGCTCCTCGTCGGATTCGGCGGCGTCGCCGTCGTGAACGGCGGGGTGCTCGCGCGCGTCTTCGGCCGCTACGCGAGCGAGGGCTGACCGGTGCGCGCGATCGACCTCGCCACCTGGGCCTTCCATCCCGGCGACGAACCCGACGCGTGGAAGGCGGGGTTCGACGACGCCGCCTGGCGCCGTGTCGAGGTGCCGCACGACTGGAGCATCGAGCAGCCGTTCGCCGAGGAGCACTCGAGCGGCACCGGCTACCTCCCCGGCGGGGTCGGCTGGTACCGCGCCCGCGTGCCGTTCCCGGAGGCCTCGCACCTGCGCCTCGTGTTCCACGGGGTCTACAAGAACGCGCGCGTGTGGGTGAACGGCTACCACCTCGGCGGGCGCGCGTCGGGTCACGCCGAGTTCTCGTTCGACCTGAGCGAGATCGCGGCCTACGCCGCCGTGCCCGACCTCGTCGTGGCCGTGCGCGTCGACCACTCCGACATCTCCGACTCGCGCTGGTACAACGGCTCCGGCCTCACCCGCGGGGCGGAGCTGCAGCTGCACGGCGCCGTGCGCCTGCGCCATCGCGGCACCGCGTTCGCGACGCTCGCCGCCGACGACCGGACGGCGCGCGTGCGGATCGCGCACACGGTCGAGGGCGACGTCGAGGCCGACGTCGCCGTCCGCTCGACGCTGAGGTCGCTCCGCGACGGCCGCGTCGTCGACCTCGGAGAGGCGACGACGGCCATCCGCCCGGGAACGCCGACCGAGGTCGTGTTCGAGGCGGACGTGCCGGATCCCGCGCTGTGGTCGGAGAGCGCCCCGAGCCTGCACGCGCTCGAGACGACGCTGACGCCGGCGGACGGCGAGACGGCGCGGTACGAGGAGATCGTCGGCATCCGCACCCTCCGCTTCCACGCCGATGCCGGGTTCTCGCTCTGCGGCGTGCCGACGACCCTCCGCGGCGTGTGCCTGCACGAGGACGCCGGCCCGTTCGGGACCGCCGTGCCCGCCGCGGTCTGGCTGCGGCGCCTCCTCACCCTGCGGCGCCTCGGGGCGAACGCCGTGCGGATGGCCCACAACCCGCACGCGCAGGAGCTGTACGCCCTGTGCGACGTGCTGGGGATGCTCGTCGTCGACGAGGCGTTCGACGAGTGGGAGAACCCGAAGAACAAGTGGTGGCAGGGACACAACGTCTACCCGCCGCGGCACGAGGGCGCGGCGGAGCACTTCCCGCAGACGCACGAGGACGACCTGCGCGCCATGATCGCGGCGCATCGCGGCCATCCGTCCGTCATCGCGTGGAGCATCGGCAACGAGATCGACTACCCGAACGACCCCTATGCGAGCCCGCTGTTCGACGAGATGACGGGCAACAACGACGCGGCGAAGCCCGTCGCCGAGCGGGTCTACGACGCCACCCGCCCCGACATCCGACGGCTCTCGACCATCGCCCGCCGGCTCGCCGGCATCGCGCGCGACGAGGACCCCACGCGCCCCGTCACCCTGGCGGCGGCGTTCCCCGAGCTCTCCAGCCGCACGGGGCTCCTCGACGCGATCGACGTGGCGGGCTACAACTACAAGGAGCATCTCTACCGCGACGATCACGAGCGCTTCCCGCGGCTCCCCCTGCTCGGCAGCGAGAACGGCCACGGATACCGCCAGTGGCGGGCCGTCGTCGACGACGCGTTCGTCGCCGGGCAGTTCCTCTGGACGGGGATCGACTACCTGGGCGAGGCGCACGGGTGGCCCGTGCACGGATCGGGGGCGGGGCTCCTCACCCTCGCGGGCTTCGAGAAGCCCACGGCGGCGCTGCGGCGCAGCTGGTGGGCCGACGAGCCGGTGGCGGCGCTCGCCGCGCGGCCGCACGCGCCGGGAGAGCAGACGACGTTCTGGACGCATCCCGTGTCGCGCGCGTGGGAGGGCGAGGGGCCGCACGAGGTGCTGTGCTTCTCGAACGGGGAGCCGCGGCTCACGCGCGGCGGCGCGGATGTGCCGCTGCGACGCGACGACGAGGAGGGGTACTGGACGGCGGTCGTCGAGCCCGGCGAGCCGATCGTCCTCGAGACGCTCGCGGACGGCGATGTCGTCGCCCGCGATGAGCTGCGGGCGCGCGGCGACGCCGTGCGCCTCGACGCCGCCGTGTGGCGCGCGCCCGACGACGTCGCGGCGGCGTGCCGCGCGGCGGGCGTCGGCCTCGACGGCGTCCACCAGATCGAGGTGACGCTGCGCGACGGGTCCGGCGGTCCCGCGCGCGGCGAGCGGATGGTCGCGGCGCGCGTCGACGGCGGCCGGCTCGTCGGGCTCGAGAACGGCGACCTCGCCGACCCGACGCCGTACAGCGCGGTCTCCCGCCGGACGCTCGATGGCCGCCTCGCCGTGTTCGTGCGCGCGGACGGGCCGGGGCGGGTGGTGCTCTCGGCCCCCGGCCTCGACGACGTCGAGGTGGCGTGGTGACATACTGGTCGGGTCCGCAGCGGGGTCGGGAGTGAGCATGGTGGTGGCCAGACGCACCTCGCGCGACATCCGCAGCGAGTCCCGGCTCGACGTCCTCCATGCCGTGCTGTCGGCCGGCGAGACGACGCGCGGCGCGGTCGCCGCCTCGACGGGGCTGAGCGCCGCGACCGTCGCGACCGTCGTCGGCGAGCTCATCGCCGAGGGCATCCTCGTCGAGACGAAGACGACGGCGGGGCGGATCGGCCGCCCCACGGCGACGATCGCCATGAGCGCCGAGCGCGGCCGAGTCGTCGGCGTGGACGTGGCGGAGACCTATGTGCGCGCCGTGCTGTTCGACACCGCTCTCGCCCAGCTCGCCGCCGTCGAGCTCGCGCGCGACGAGCACGACCTCGATCCCGACTCGGTCGTCGACGCCATCGGGCGGGCCATCGACCGGCTGCTCGCCCAGGAGCGCGTCTCGCGCGGTGCCGTGCTCGGCGTCGGCGTCGCGCTCCCCGGTCTCGTGCAGGGCGATGCGGGCGTCTCTGTCGTCGTGCCGAACTGGTCATGGCACACGGTCGAGCTCGACCGGCTGCGCGAGCGCGTCGGGCTGCCGCTCGTCGTCGACAACCCGCTCAAGGTCATCGCGACGGCGGAGCTGTGGCTCGGCCGCGGCCGCTCGCACACGAGCCTCGTGACCGTGAACCTCGGGACGGGCGTCGGAGCGGGGATCGTGCTCGAGGGCAGCATCCTGCGCGGGGCGACGAACTCGGCGGGGGAGTGGGGGCACTCGCTGCTCGTGCTCGACGGGCGCCGCTGCCGGTGCGGCCGCGACGGCTGCGTGGAGGCGTACGTGGGCGTCCCCGGCATCCAGCAGACGCTGCGCGAGATCGACCCCGAGCACGCGCTCCTCGCGCTCGACCTGCAGCGCGACTTCATCATCGGGATGGCCGAGAGGGCCGACGAGGGCGACGCGGCCGTCTCCGAGGCGATCGACCGCACGGCGTACTACCTCGGCTCGGCGCTCGCCGACCTCGTGGCCGTCGTGAACCCCGAGATCGTCACCCTGACGGGGTGGACCGTGTGGCGGCTCGGCGAGCACCTGCTGCCCGCGACGCGCGAGCGGCTGCTCTCGCAGTCTCCCGGCGGGTCGGCCCAGGGGCTCGAGATCGTCGTGTCGGACGTGGGGACCAGCTCGGTCGCGACGGGTGTCGCGACGATCGCGCTCGAGCGCTTCCTCGCCGACGCCGGCCTCCTCACGACGCGCATCCCCATCGCGCTCTGACGCCGCATCCCGCTCCCGTCGGCGGATCTCCCTCCGCGGGGGGATGAGATTGTCCGCGGTCGGTGGCATCCTTTCCTGGTGCTTCTCAAGCTGCTCATCCGCTACCTCGGGCGATACCGATGGCTGCTGGTCGGCGTCCTCGTCTTCCAGCTCGGCTCCGCGCTCGCGGCGCTGTACCTCCCCACGCTCAACGCCGACATCATCGACGAGGGCGTCGCCGCCGGCGACACCGGCTACATCGTGCGCACGGGCCTGTTCATGCTCGCCGTGTCGCTCGGCCAGATCCTCGCCTCCATCGTTGCGACGTTCTGCGCGGCGCGCGCCGCCATGAGCGCGGGGCGCGACATCCGCCGCGACGTCTTCGCGAAGGTGAGCGGCTTCTCCGAGCGCGAGGTGTCGCAGTTCGGAGCCGGGTCGCTCATCACGCGCAACACGAACGACGTGCAGCAGATCCAGATGGTGTCGATGATGAGCGCCACGATGCTCGTGCAGGCGCCCATGCTCGCGATCGGCGGCATCATCATGGCCCTCCGCCAGGACGTCGGCCTGAGCTGGATCCTCGCCGTCTCCATCCCGACCCTGCTCATCGTCGCCGCGCTCATCATCGGGCGGATGGTCCCGCTCTTCCGCGCGTATCAGAAGAAGCTCGACGGCGTGAACCGCGTCATGCGCGAGCAGCTCACGGGCGTGCGCGTCGTGCGGGCCTTCGTCCGCGAGGCGATCGAGGAGGAGCGCTTCCGCGCCGCCAACGCCGACATCATGGTCGTCGGGCGCAAGGTCGGGTCGCTCTTCGTCCTGTTGTTCCCGCTCGTCATGCTCGTGCTCAACGTCACGATCGTCGCCGTGGTCTGGTTCGGCGGCATCCAGGTGAACGACGGCGAGACCCAGATCGGCACGCTCTTCGCCTTCATGCAGTACGTCGGCCAGATCCTCGGCGGCGTCATGATGGCGAGCTTCATGACGATCATGATCCCGCGCGCCGCCGTCTCCGCCGACCGCGTCGGCGAGGTCCTCGACAGCGAGACGGCCCTCCACCGCCCCGACAAGCCGGTGACGGAGTTCCCGCGTCGCGGGGCCGTGCGGTTCCACAACGTCGCCTTCACCTACCCGGGTGCGCAGTCGCCCGTGCTCGAGGGCATCAGCTTCCACGCCGAGCCCGGCGAGACGGTCGCGGTCATCGGCTCGACGGGCGCCGGCAAGACGACGCTCGTCTCGCTCATCCCGCGCCTGTTCGACGCGACGGCGGGCGAGGTCCAGGTGCAGGGCGTCGACGTGCGCTCGGCCGACCTCGACCGGCTGTGGAGCGGCATCGGCCTCGTCCCGCAACGTCCGTTCCTCTTCAACGGCACCGTCGCGAGCAACCTCCGGTTCGGCCGCGAGGACGCCACCGACGAGGAGCTCTGGAAGGCGCTCGAGATCGCGCAGGCGAAGGACTTCGTCGCCGAGATGTCCGGCGGTCTCGACGCGCGCATCGCGCAGGGCGGCACGAACGTCTCGGGCGGCCAGCGCCAGCGTCTCTCGATCGCGCGCGCCATCGTGCACGAGCCCGACATCCTCGTGTTCGACGACTCGTTCTCGGCGCTCGACCTCACGACCGACGCGCGCCTCCGGCAGGCGCTCTGGCGCGAGCTCCCCCACGTCACGAAGATCGTCGTCGCGCAGCGCGTCTCGACGATCACCGACGCCGACCGCATCGTCGTGCTCGACGACGGCCGGATGGTCGGCGCGGGCACGCACGACGAGCTGCTCGCCTCCAGCACCACCTACCGCGAGATCGTGCAGTCGCAGCTGGGAGTCGAGGCATGAGCGAGAAGCAGACGCAGGCCGAGCTCGACGAGCAGCGCGAGCTCGAGCTGGCAGAGCAGGCGCGGCAGTCCTCCGGCGACTGGGACTCGGTCGCGCCCGGCAAGGCGGCCGACTTCGGGAAGAGCTTCGGCCGGTTCATCGGGCTGCTTCGCCCGCACGCCTGGGTGTTCGGCCTCGTGTCGCTGCTGGGGGCGATCGGGGTCGTCCTCGCCGTCATCGCCCCCAAGGTGCTCGGCGAGGCGACGAACATCGTCTTCGAGGGGGTGCTGTCGCTGACCCTCGCGGGGCAGTTCCCGTCCGGCACGTCGCAGGACGAGGTCGTCGCGGCGCTGCAGGCCGCCGGGCAGTCCGACCTCGCGAACGTCGTGGGCGCGATGTCGCGGTTCGAGATCGGGGCGGGGGTCGACTTCGACGCCCTCCGCGTCGTCATCGCCTGGGCGCTCGCGATCTACGTCGCCTCCTCGGTCCTGCAGTGGATCCAGGGCTACGTCATCAACGTCATCATGGTCCGCACCATGTTCCGCCTGCGGGAGCAGGTGGAGCAGAAGATCAACCGGCTGCCGCTGGCGTACTTCGACAAGGTGCAGCGCGGCGAGCTCATCTCGCGCGTGACGAACGACATCGACAACATGACGCAGACGCTGCAGCAGTCGCTGTCGGGGGCGCTCACCTCGCTCCTCACGGTGGTCGGCGTGCTCATCATGATGTTCTCGATCTCGTGGCAGCTCGCGCTCGTCGCCCTCGTGGCGCTGCCGCTCATCGCGTTCGTCATGCTCGGCATCGGCCCGCAGTCGCAGAAGGCGTTCCAGACGCAGTGGCGCAAGGTCGGCCGTCTCAACGCCCGCGTCGAGGAGTCGTTCTCCGGCCACGCGCTCGTGAAGGTCTTCGGTCGCGAGAAGGCCATGAGCGAGGCGTTCCAGGACGAGAACGAGGAGCTCTACCAGGCCGCCTTCAAGGCGCAGTTCCTCTCCGGGATCATGATGCCGAGCATGCAGTTCATCGGCTCGCTCACCTACGTCGGCATCGCCGTGCTGGGCGGCGTCATGGTCGCGAGCGGACAGCTGCGCATCGGCGACGTGCAGGCGTTCGTGCAGTACTCGCAGCAGTTCACCCAGCCGCTGACGGAGCTCGGCGGCATGCTGCCCGTCGTCCAGTCGGGAACGGCGTCGGCCGAGCGCGTCTTCGACCTGCTCGACCAGGATGAGCAGGAGCCCGACGACGACGACGCCCCCGCCGTGCCGGATGGCCGCGGCGTCATCGAGTTCCGGAACGTCGCGTTCTCGTACACGCCGGACAAGCCGCTCATCCGTGACCTGTCGTTCCGCGTCGAACCGGGGCAGACGGTCGCCATCGTGGGGCCGACGGGCGCCGGGAAGACGACCCTCGTCAACCTCGTGATGCGGTTCTACGAGCTCGACGGCGGCGCCATCCTGCTCGACGGGCAGGACATCGCCGACCTCACCCGCGCCGACGTCCGATCGCGCACCGGCATGGTGCTGCAGGATCCGTGGCTGTTCGCCGGCACGATCCGCGACAACATCCGGTACGGCCGGGAATCGGCGACCGACGACGAGATCGTCGCGGCGGCCAAGGCCACCTACGTCGACCGCTTCGTGCACTCCCTCCCCGACGGCTACGACACCGTGCTCGACGAGGACGCCGCGAACGTCTCGGCGGGGGAGCGCCAGCTCATCACGATCGCGCGCGCGTTCGTCCGGCGGCCGAGCGTGCTCATCCTCGACGAGGCCACGAGCTCGGTCGACACCCGCACCGAGCTGCTGCTGCAGCACGCCATGGCCGCTCTCCGCGAGGGGCGCACGTCGTTCGTCATCGCGCACCGCCTGTCGACCATCCGCGACGCCGACCTCATCCTCGTGATGGAGCACGGCGACATCGTCGAACAGGGCACGCACGACGAGCTCATCCGCCGAGAGGGCGCCTACTGGCGGCTCTACCGCTCGCAGTTCGAGCACGCCGTGGTCGACCTCGACGACGAGCAGCCGTCCGGCGAGCCCGTCGAGGAGGGCGCGTGAGCGATCTCGTCGTCGGCGCGGACGGGCTCGCCCGTCCGCGCTGGGCGGCGGGCGACGAGCTGCTGCGGGCCTACTACGACACGGAGTGGGGGATGCCCGTCCGCGACGAGAGGGGCCTGTTCGAGCGGCTGAGCCTGGAGGCCTTCCAGTCGGGGCTGTCGTGGGCGATCATCCTGCGGAAGCGGCCGGGGTTCCGCGCCGCCTTCGCGGGGTTCGATCCCGACGTGGTCGCCGCGTTCGACGAGGCCGACGTCGAACGGCTGCTGGGCGACGCCGCGATCGTCCGCAACCGGGCGAAGATCCTCGCCACGATCGGCAACGCGCGCGCCACGGTCGCCCTCCGCGAGGAGGGCGGGCTCGCCGACCTCGTCTGGGCGCACCGGCCGCCGCAGACGCCGGAGCCCCGCGCATTCGCCGACATCCCCACGACCTCCGAGCAGTCGGTCGCGCTGTCGAAGGCCCTCAAGAAGCGCGGCTTCCGCTTCGTCGGGCCGACGACGATGTTCGCGCTCATGGAGGCCGTCGGCATCGTCGACACGCACCTCGTCGGCAGCCACCGCCGCGGCGCGAGCGGCGTCTGGCCGGCGCCGCGCTAGCCTCGCTGCATGACCGACTTCGGGGTGTTCTTCGGCCGCGCCGACCAGCTGCTCGACCCCGGGTTCCGGGGCGAGCCCGACATCCGCCCCGTCGAGCCCGCCTCGGCCGCCGTCCCCGTCTTCGACCTGGGGCTGCTGCGCGGCGACGGCGTCTTCGAGGCGACGACGATCGTCGACGACGTGCCGCTCGCGTGGCACCTGCACGTGCGGCGGCTCGCGCAGTCCGCCGCCGCCCTCGACCTGCCAGCGCCGAACCTGCCGGCCGTGGAGGCGTTCGTGCACGCGGCCATCCGACTCATGGGGCCGACCGCCCACGCCCACCTGAAGCTCGTCATCACGCGCGGCGCCGACGCCTCCCTGTCGGCCGTTTCGGTGCCGACCGCGCCGACGGTCTTCGCGATCGTCGACCCCGCGTTCGGCCGCAAGGCGCCCGAGATCGCGATCGCGACGCTCGAGCGCGAGCTGCTGCGCGACTCCGCGCAGCGCGCCCCGTGGCTGCTCCTCGGCGCGAAGACGCTCTCGTACGCGACGAACATGGCCGCGCGGCGCGAGTTCGAGCGCAGGGGCGCGCAGAACGCGGTTTTCGTCACCCGCGACGGCTACGTGCTCGAGGGCCCGCAGGCGTCCGTGGCGCTCCGCGAGGGCGACCGCGTCGTCACGCCGCATCCCCGCATCGGCATCCTGCACGGCACGACGCAGATCGAGCTGTTCGCCTGGGCTGCCCTCTCCGGGCTCGAGATCGGCTACGAGGACGTCGCCGTCGAGAGATTGCTGTCGGCAGACCGGGTGTGGATGATGGGCGCCTCGTTCGTGCAGTCCGTGACGGCCGTCGACGGCCGTCCGATCGCCCACGACCTCGCGGACGCCGACGTCGTGAACGCCTTCATGCAGACCGAGCGCGCGGCGATCGACGCCTGGACGCGCACGCACGTCCCGGGCTGATCAGCCCCCGAAACGGGCGGCGTCCGCGCCGAGCGCGAGGAGCGCCTCGCGGACGGCGTCGTTCTCGGCGCGCACCTCCGCGCCGCCCCGTCGCTCGGTCAGCGCGCGCAGCGCGTCGTCGAGCTCGCCCTCGCTCGCCGCGACGCGCGTGCGGGCGCCGCCGTGCGCGCCGTCGATCACCCGCACGTGCGGGTCGGCGTCGGGGTGCGAGTAGAAAACGACCGTGTCGAACCACAGCGAACGGCCGGTCTCCTGCGCGACGAACGCCGACAGGCGCCTGGCCTGTTCGCGGGCCTGCTGGCTGGGAGACGCGGCCCCGAGCTTCGTGCGTACCGTGACGAGCTGCGGCGTGGCGGGGTCGCGCACGAGCTGCACGGCGAAGCTGCGCGTCTGCCCGCGCTCGTCGACGAGCGCCTCCTCGTCGACGAGGTGCCCCAGCGCGGGATGCACCGTGGAGGGGAGCACGCCGTCGAAGACCACGCCCTGCCAGCGCTTGTGCTCGATGACGACGCGCCCCGCGTTGGTCAGCAGCACGTGGTCGACCTGCGCGACGAACCGCCGCGTGTCCTGCGCGTCGGCGGGCTCGAAGACGATGTTCGTGAGCAGCTCGCCCTCCAGGCCGAGCCGTGCGCACGCCTGCAGGATGAGGCGGCGCGAGATCGCCTCGTAGCGCAGGCCCTTCGCGATCTCCTCGCGGCTCGCGCGTGCGGAGGCGCGGGCATCCGCCATGGCGCCCTGCATGCGGGCGATCTCGCGGTCGCGCTCCTCGGAGATCTCGGCGACCTGCACACGGTGGGCGTCGGCGAGCGACGACACCTCCTCCTCGTGGCTGCGGTCGCGCTCGGCCACGCGGGTCGCGCTCGCGACCTCGAGCTCCGCGATCCGACGGCGCGCGCCGGAGCGCCCCCTGGCCATCCCGACGATCAGCACGACGACGAGCACGAGCAGGACGGCGCATGCCGCCGCCGCGATCCAGAGCCACTGCTGCGTATCCACCCGTCCACCCCACCACATCGCACGGCCATCCGCCGCACGCCGACGCGGTGTGCCGCGCGAGGGAGTGCTCAGGGCCCGCGCAGGGCGTCGAAGGCCTCCGCGAGCACGCGCCGTGCCGCGCGCACCCCCGGCAGCCCCACCGCCGAAGCGCGCGCCGAGGTGAAGATCTCGCGATGCGGCGCGCCGGGCAGGTCGACGAGGCGGGGCGCCGCCTCGTCGGCGGCGACGGCGAGCCCCGGGACCAGCCCGACCGCATGCCCGGCGGCGATGAGCCGCAGGTGCGCGGAGAGGTCGGTGGCCTCGTGGCGGATGTCCGGCTCGAACCCGGCCGCGCGGCATTGCTGCACGGCCCAGTCGCGAGCAGTCGTGCCGACGGGCTCCATGACCCACGGGGCGTCGCGCACGTCGGCGAGCGACGAGGCGGGGGAGCCGGGGGCGACGGCGAGGCGGATGGGGTCGCGGCCGAGCAGCTCCCGGTCCAGAGCGGGCGGGCGGGGGCGGGTGCGACCGGGGTACTGCTCCGCCATCACGAGGTCGAGGCCGCCCGCCTCGACTTCGGCCAGGCCCTGCTCCGGCGGGATGACGGCGACCTCGACGCGCAGCGTCGGCAGCTCGGCGGCGAGTGCCGACAGCATCGTGGGGACGATCGTGCGCGTCGCCGACTGCAGCGCCGCGACGCGCAGCGGCGTGAGCTCCGCGCCGAGCTGCGCGAGGGACCCCGCCACGCGCTCCTGCGCCGCGAGCTGCGCGGCCGCATGCCGCGCGACCGTCTCGCCCGCGGCGGTCAGCCGGACGCCCCTGCCGTCGGGCTCGAGGAGGGGCACGCCGACCTCGTGTTCGAGCTGCTGCAGCCGGTGCGAGACGGTCGACGGGCTGTACGACAGCGCGGATGCGACGGCGGCGATCGTGCCGCGCAGCCGCAGCTCGTGCAGGAGCTGCAGGCTTCGGCCGCTCCAGGGGATCATTCGTCGATGATATCGCCGAGTCGGCAGCGGGAATCATCGCTTTTCTCGCGCGGACCGACGGTCCACACTGAACGCATGCCCACCCCCTCCCCGTCCCCCGCGCGCGACGACGTCGCCCCCATCGACTCCGCCCTCGTCGACGACGCCGTCGCGCAGGTGCGCACCTGGCTCGCCGCCGCCCGCTCCCAGAAGGTCGACGCGAGCGCGCGGAGCCTCGCCGGTGTGCTGCGCGACCCCGACGGCCTCGCATTCACGGTCGGATTCGTCGACGGCGTCGTCCGGCCGGAGGACACCCGGGTCGCTGCGCGCGCCCTCACCGGCCTCATGCCGATCGTCCCGAGGTTCCTGCCCGCTCCGCTGCGCGCGCTCATCCGCCTCGGCGGGCTCGCCGCGCCCGTGCTCCCCGGCGTCGTCGTGCCGGCGAGCCGCGCCGTGCTGCGGCGGATGGTCCGCCACCTCGTCGTCGACGCGCGAGACGAGAAGCTCGGCGCGACGCTCGCGGCCATCCGCCGCCAGGGCGTGCGCCTCAACGTCAACCTGCTCGGCGAGGCCGTGCTGGGCACCGCGGAGGCGGCGAAGCGTCTGGCCGGAACGCGCCGCCTCATCGAGCGGGACGACGTCGACTACGTCTCCATCAAGGTGTCGTCGACCGTCGCCCCGCACAGCCCGTGGGCGTTCGACGAGGCCGTCGAGCACGCCGTCGCCGCGCTCGCGCCGCTGTACGCGATCGCCCAGGAGAGGGGCACCTTCCTCAACCTCGACATGGAGGAGTACAGGGACCTCGATCTCACGCTCGCGGTGTTCATCCGGATCCTGGAGCGGCCGGAGTTCCGCGGCCTCGAGGCGGGCATCGTGCTGCAGGCCTACCTGCCAGACGCCCTCGGCGCCATGATGCGCCTGCAGGAGTGGGCGGCACGGCGGGTCGCCGACGGCGGCGCCCCCGTCAAGGTGCGCGTCGTGAAGGGCGCGAACCTCCCCATGGAGCAGGTGGACGCAGAGACCCACGGATGGCCCCTCGCGACGTGGTCGTCGAAGCAGGAGTCCGACGCGTCGTACAAGGCCGTGCTCGACTACGCCCTGCACCCCGACCGCATCGGCAACGTGCGGCTCGGAGTCGCCGGCCACAACCTCTTCGACGTGGCGCTCGCGTGGCTGCTCGCACAGCGGCGCGGCGTGGCGGGCGGGCCGGGCGTCGAGTTCGAGATGCTGCTCGGGATGGCCACGGCGCAGGCCGAGGTCGTCCGCCGCGACGTGGGCGGACTGCTGCTCTACACGCCCGTCGTCCATCCGGCCGAGTTCGACGTCGCGATCGCGTACCTCGTCCGCCGGCTCGAGGAGGGAGCGAGCCCCGAGAACTTCATGTCGGCGGTCTTCGACCTCGACGGGAGCGCCGAGCTGTTCGCACGTGAGGAGGCGCGCTTCCGCGCCTCGGCGGCGGCGATGCCGGCGGAGGTGCCGGCCCCGCACCGCGTGCAGGACCGCCGCGCGCCGCAGCCCGCCGCACCCGGCTCGGGCTTCCGCAACGCCCCCGACAGCGACCCGAGCATCTCCGGCAACCGGGAATGGGCCGCCGCCATCCGGGACCGCATGGAGCGCTCGACGCTCGGACTCGACGCGCTCGCGCGGCACGCCGTCGGCTCCGTCGCGGAGGTCGACGCGCTCGTCGCCGAGGCGAGCTCCGCCGGCGAGGGATGGCGAGCGCTCGGCGCCGAGGCGCGCGCGGCCATCCTGCACCGTGCGGGCGACGTGCTCGAGGCGCACAGGGCCGACCTGCTCGAGGTGATGGGAGCCGAGTGCGGCAAGGTGATCGAGCAGGGCGACCCCGAGGTGTCGGAGGCGATCGACTTCGCGCACTACTACGCCGAGAGCGCCCTCTCGCTCCGCGACGTCGACGGCGCCGTGTTCGAACCCGTGCGCCTCACGGTCGTGACCCCGCCGTGGAACTTCCCCGTCGCCATCCCCGCCGGCTCGTCGCTCGCCGCGCTCGCGGCCGGCTCTCCCGTCGTCCTGAAGCCCGCCCCGCAGGCGCAGCGATGCGGCGCGGTGCTCGCCGAGGCGCTCTGGGAGGCCGGTGTGCCGCGCGACGTGCTGCGGCTCGCGATCGCCGAGGAGGGCGACGTCGGCCGCCGGCTCGTCGCGCACCCCGACGTCGAGCGGGTCGTCCTCACGGGCGCCTACGAGACGGCGGAGCTCTTCCGCTCCTTCCGCGCCGACCTGCCGCTGCTCGCCGAGACGAGCGGCAAGAACGCGATCATCGTCACGCCGTCGGCCGACCTCGACCTCGCGGCGAAGGACGTCGCGTCCTCGGCCTTCGGGCACGCGGGGCAGAAGTGCTCCGCCGCCTCGCTCGTCGTGCTCGTGGGATCCGCGGCGCGCAGCGAGCGCTTCCGCCGCCAACTGGTCGACGCCGTCGACGGCTACCAGGTGGGCATGCCGTGGGATGCGGCCTCGCGCATCGGGCCGCTCATCGCTCCGGCCGAGGGCAGGCTGGAGCGCGCGCTCACGCGCCTGGAACCCGGCCAGCGCTGGGTGCGCGAGCCGCGCATGCTCGACCGCGACGGCGCGCTGTGGAGCCCCGGCATCCGCGACGACGTGCAGCCGGGCAGCGAGTTCCACCTCACGGAGTACTTCGGCCCCGTGCTCGGCATCATGGCGGCCGCGACGCTCGACGAGGCGATCGACATCGTCCGCGCCGTCGACTACGGGCTCACGTCAGGGCTCCACGCGCTCGACGAGGACGAGATCGCGCGGTGGCTCGAGCGCATCGACGTGGGCAACGCCTACGTGAACCGCGGGACGACGGGCGCCATCGTGCAGCGGCAGCCGTTCGGCGGATGGAAGAGGTCGGCGGTCGGCGCCGGCACGAAGGCGGGCGGTCCGAGCTACCTCTACGGGTTCGGCACCTGGACGGACGCCCCCGCGTCCGGAGAGGCGGCCTCCGACACGGCGTCCGCCCGCGCTGTCGCGGCCGTCGACGGCGACGCGTGGCTCGCCGCGGCGCTCGCGACCGACATCCGTGCGATGGGCGAGGAGTTCGGCATCGCGCGCGACGTGCAGGGCCTCCGCCTGGAGCAGAACGTGCTGCGATACGCGCCGTGCCCCGTGACGGTGCGGTTCGACGGCCGGCCGGAGGCGGAGCTCGTGCGCGTCGTCGCCGCGGGCCTGCGCGCGGGCGCTCCCGTCGTCGTCAGCGCGGCGGCGACCCCGTCGGGGGCCGTCGGCCGATGGCTGCGCGACGCGGGTGTCCCCGTGCACGTCGACGACGCCGACGCATGGACCTCCCGGTGCGCGGCGCTCGCCGCGGCGGGAGGGCGCATCCGGCTGGTGGGCGGCTCGGCCGGCGAGGTCGTCGCGGCCACCGGCGGGTCGCCCGCCGTCGCCGTGTACGACGGCCCCGTGACGTCGGCCGGCCGCGTCGAGCTGCTGCCGTTCGTGCGGGAGCAGGCGGTGTCGATCACGGCCCACCGGTTCGGGAACCAGCGCCGCTACACCGTCCCGGGTCTCGCCGGCGCCTGACCTCAGTCGAGGCCGAGCAGCGCGAGGGGGTGGGCGAGGCGCCAGAGGAACGACGGCGCGGGGACGGCCTCCGACAGCTGCAGCGGGACGCTCGCGGAGTCCATGCCGCCCGTCACGAGCAGCGTCCCGACCTCGTCGCCGGCGTCGTCTCCGATCGCGACCTCGTAGTCGGCGTCGGTCGCGGGGGCCACGCCCTGCCAGGAGATGACGTCGGCGTCGGCGGAGGTCACGACCGTGCTCTGCGCGCCCCACTCCGTCGTGATGCGGGCGACGGCGGCGCCCGCATCGACGGCGGTCACCTGCTGCATGCCCTCCTCGAGCTGGTCGAGCAGGGTGCGGCTGACGATCTCGCGGCTGTCCTCGTCCGGCTGGCCGAGCACGGCCGAGTAGAGCGTGACGGTGGTCTGCCCGATCGTGACGTCCTTCGCGGCGAGCAGATTGAAGTACTCCGTGCCCGTCGACCACAGCGAGCCGGTCTTGAGCCCGATGACGCCCTCGTCGCCGATGAGCGGGTTCGAGTTCTCGACGAGCCCCGCCCCCGGCAGCGTCACGGAGTCCTGCGCCATGATCTCGGCGAGCACGGGGTCCTGCTCCGCTCTCTCGGCGAGGGCGATGAGCGCGCGGGCCGACGCGACGTTGCCCGGGTCGATGCCGCTCGGGTCGGTCACGGTGATGCCGTCGAGGCCGTTGTCGGCCAGCCAGGCGGTCGCGTCGGCGAGCCACGCCTCCTGCGTTCCCCAGATCTCCTGGACGAGGCGGTCGACGTAGTTGTTCGCGGAGCCGAGCATGACGCCCTGCAGCATCTGGTAGAGCGTGAGCGTGCCGTCGACGGGGACGTCGACGGCCGACTCGTCGGCGTACAGATACGCCCAGTACTCGTCGCTGTCGGCCTGCGTGAACGCGAAGGTCGCGCCGTCGTCGCCGACCGCGAGCCCCTGGTTCTCGATGATCATGAGCGCCGTGACGACCTTCGTGATGCTCGCCATCGGGAGCGACTCGTCGTCCGACGAGATGGCGCCGCCCGGCCCGCCCTGCGCCGCGAGCGCCGACGTGCCGTCCTCGGGCCACACGACGGGGAACTCTTCGCCGATCGGCGTCTCGACCGCCAGGGCCGACACGCTCGGCTCGACGCTCGACAGCGGCCACAGCGCGCACGCGGCGACGTAGCCGACGGCGAGCACGCCGACAGCGGCGACGGGGCCGATCCATCCGCGGCGCCGCGGCGGAAGGGGCAGGATGGCCGCCCCACGCGGCCGTGTCGCGGCGGGCGGACCCGCGGGCGGGGCGTCAGCGACGGCATCCGCATCGACCCACGAGAGCGCGGCGGTCGACGGGAGGAGCGGCGTCGGTCCTGTGGGTGCGGGTGCGGGGGCGACCTCGTCGGTCGCGGCGACCGGCGCATCCGCTGCGGGCGTCTCGTCGGCGATCGCGCGATGCTCCCGGCGCGACCGACGCGAGGTCGCGCCGGCCTCGGGTGCCGGGATGTCGTCGATTGCCACCCGCCTACGGTACCCCGTCGCACCTCGGAGCCCGCGGCGCGGGGCCCCGCGGAGGAGTAGAATCAGCCGCACATCACACGGGAGTCCGCCGAGCCGGGCTGAGAGGACGCGAGCCGCGCGTCGACCGTCGAACCTGATCCGGGTCATGCCGGCGCAGGAAGGAGAACAGAATGTCCACGTCCGTGTCCGTGTCCGGAACCAGGACCCCCCGCCGCTACACGTGGCGCGTGGTCGACATCGTCGTCGCGAGCGTCATCGGCGTCGCGGCGGGCGTCGTCTTCTGGCTGTGGGGCCAGGCCTGGCCCGCCCTCGACAGCCTCCTCTCGTTCACGCCCGGCCTGTCGGGGCTGCTCGCGGGCGGATGGCTGTTCGCCGGCGTGCTGGGCGGCCTCGTCGTCCGCAAGCCGGGGGCGGCCCTCTACACGGAGATCGTCGCGGCCGTCGTGTCGATGCTCATCGGCACGCAGTGGGGCTTCACGACCTTCATCTGGGGCGTCGTGCAGGGCCTCGGCGCCGAACTGGGCTTCGCCCTGCTCGCCTACGCCAACTGGCGCCTCCTCGGTGCGCTGCTGTCCGGCGCGCTCGCGGGCGTCGCGGTCGCGGTGCTCGACACGAGCTTCTCGAGCGTCGCGGCGCTCGCCGTGGAGGTGCGTCTCGTCTACGCGGCGTCCGCCGTCGTCTCGGGCATCGTGCTCGCGGGACTGGTGTCGCTCGTCATCACGCGCGCGCTCGCCGCGACGGGCGCCCTCGACCGCTTCGCGTCCGGCCGCGAGCTGCGTGCGCGTCGAGCGGGAGGCGCCAGCGCCGCGTGACCGCGCGGATCGAGGCCCGCGGCTGGGGATGGCGGCACGCCGGCCGCAGCGGATGGGCGGTGTCGGACGTCGACCTCGTCGTCGAGCCGGGGGAGCGCGTGCTGCTGCTCGGCGCCAGCGGCTCCGGCAAGTCGACGCTGCTGCGCGGCCTCGCGGGGGTGCTGGGCGACGAGGAGGACGGCGACGCCGCGGGCGAGATGCTTGTCGACGGCCGACCCGCGGCGCAGGCGCGCGGCGCCGCGGGGCTCGTCCTCCAGGATCCGGATGCTCAGGTCGTGCTCGCGCGTGTGGGCGACGACGTCGCGTTCGCCTGCGAGAACCTCGGCGTGCCTCGCGACGAGATCTGGCGCCGCGTTCCGCAGGCGCTCGACGCCGTCGGCCTCCGCCTCCCGCTCGACCATCCGACCACCGCTCTCTCGGGCGGACAGAAGCAGCGCCTCGCCCTCGCCGGCCTCCTCGCCATGCGGCCGGGCCTGCTGCTCCTCGACGAGCCGACCGCGAACCTCGATCCCGAGGGCGCGGTCGACGTGCGGGAGGCCGTCGTGGCGGCCGCGGAGGCGACCGGCTCGACGCTCGTCGTCGTGGAGCACCGCGTCGCGCTGTGGGCCGAGCATGTCGACCGCGTCGTCGTGCTCGGCGCGGGCGGCGGCGTGATCGCCGATGGCGCGCCCGGCGCCGTCTTCGACGCCCACGGCTCCGCTCTCACGGCGGCCGGCGTCTGGGTGCCGGGCGTCGTCCCGGAGATCCCTCGGACGCCTCCGCGACGCTCGGGCGTCGAGCTGCTGCGGGCCGAGCGGCTCGCCGTCGGGCGCCGGCCGCTCGGAGCGCGGCAGGCGCGGACCGTGGCCGACGGCATCGACCTCGCCGTGGCCTCGGGGACGGCGACGGCCGTGCTCGGCCGCAACGGCGCGGGCAAGTCGACGCTGGCCGCGACGCTCGCCGGCCTGCTCGCGCCCGCCGGCGGCGCCCTCACCGCCTCCGCCGAGCTCGCGGCTGGTGCGAGGGGAGAGCCGGTGCGGTGGACGTCGCGCCAGCTGCTCACCCGCATCGGCATGCTGTTCCAGTCCCCCGAGCACCAGCTGCTCGCCTCGTCCGTGCGTGACGAGCTCGAGGTCGGCCCGCGGGCGCTGCGGTCCGACCCCGCGACGACCGCGCGGACGGTCGACGACCTCCTCGCCCGCCTGCGACTCACCGCGCTCGCCGACGAGAACCCCTTCACCCTCTCGGGCGGCGAGAAGCGGCGGCTCACCGTCGCCGCGTCGCTCGTGACGCGTCCGCGCCTGCTCGTGCTCGACGAGCCCACGTACGGGCAGGACGCGCGCACGTGGCGCGAGCTCGCCATCCTGCTCGACGACGTGCGCGCCGACGGGACGGCGCTCGTGGTGGCGACGCACGACCGCCCCCTCGTCGACGCCCTCGCCGACGACGTCGTCGTGCTCGGCCCCGCCGTCGCGGGGGCCGCCGCATGAGCCTCGTCACGATCGACGCGCGGCGGTCTCCGCTCGGGAGCGTGAACGCCGTCGCGAAGCTCGCCGCCGCCCTCGTGATCGGCGTGGTGCTGCTGCTGTCGATCGACCCCGTCTCGGCGGGCGTCTCCCTGCTCCTCACGCTGCTCGTGCTGCCGTTCGCGCGGCTCTCGGCCCGCGATCTGTGGGTGCGGCTGTGGCCCATCGGCGCGTCGGCGCTCATCGCGTGCCTCGCGACGACCCTGTACGGCCGCCAGAGCGGGACGACGTACCTCGAATGGGGACTGCTCCGCGTGAGCGACGGCTCCCTCTCGCTCGCCCTCGCCATCCTGCTGCGCGTGCTCGCGATCGCGGTGCCGTCGGTCGTCCTCTTCGCCACGACCGACCCGACCGACCTCGCCGACGCGCTCGCCCAGATCCTGCGCCTCCCTGCACGATTCGTGCTGGGTGCGCTCGCGGGGCTCCGGCTCGTCGGCCTGCTCGTCGACGACTGGCGGGAGCTCGGGATGGCGCGACGCGCGCGAGGCGTCGCCGACTCGGGGCGGCTCCGGCGTCTCGCGGGGCAGACCTTCGCCCTCTTCGTGCTGGCCATCCGCCGCGGCACGAAACTCGCGACCGCCATGGAGGCCCGCGGGTTCGGCGCGCCCGTGCGCCGCACCTGGGCCCGCCCCTCGCGGCTCCGTCCGCGCGACGGGGTCGTCGTCGTGCTCGCCGCGGCGATCGCCGGCGCCGCGACGACGGCGGCCGTCGCGGCGGGCACCTGGACCTTCGTGCTCGCGCTCTGAGCGCCGGTCCTGACCGCCAGTTCACTGACCCGTTCACCTGCCGGACACGGACCGGAAACGGCCCGTGCAAACGACATCCGTAGCGTCTCCCCGCATCCGCGCGCGTCACCCTGCGTGCGCGATCGTCACCCCACCAGGAGACCGATACCGTCATGTCATCACGCAAGCGCACCACGGGCGTGGTCGCCGTCCTCGTCGGAACGGCGGTGACGGGAGCGCTCTTGGCGCCCGTCGCCGCTGCCGCCGCCGAGCCCGCCGACGTGCTCATCAACGAGGCCTATCTCAAGGGCGGCAGCGCGAACGCGCCCTACACGCACAAGTTCATCGAGCTCTACAACGCCGGCGGAACGGCGCAGAGCCTCGACGGATGGTCGCTGCAGTACCGCAGCGCGTCCGGCACGGGAGCCCCCAACGGCACCCTCGCCCTGTCGGGGTCGATCGCCGCGGGCGACCACTTCCTCGTCGCCCTCGGCAGCAACGGCTCCAACGGCGCCGCGCTGCCCGAGCCCGACCTCTCCAGCACGAGCATCAACCCCTCCGGCACGACGGGGACGATCTTCCTCGCCGACACGTCGAGCCCCGTGACGCTCGCGACCGGCTCGATCGTCGGCGTCGAGCACGTCGTCGACCTGCTCGGCTACGGGACGTCGAACACCTTCGAGGGCACGGCAGCGGCCGTCGACGGAGCCAACTCCGTGCCGAACTCCCTCGTGCGGACGGACTTCGTCGACACCGACGTCAACTCCGCCGACTTCGCCAACGCGACCACGGTCACGCCCGAGTCGTCGACGGCCTCCCCCGAGCCGGAGCCGACGGGCACGGCGACGCCCACGCCGACCCCCACGCCCACGGCGGCCCCGGAGGCCGTCGAGATCTCGGCCATCCAGGGCACGGGCGAGGCGAGCCCGCTCGCGGGCCAGACGGTGACGACGCGCGGCGTCGTGACGGCGGCGTACCCCACGGGCGGGTTCAACGGCTTCTACATCCAGACGCCCGGCACGGGCGGCGCCATCGACCTCGCCGCGCACACGGCGTCGGACGCCGTCTTCGTGTACGGCAGCCAGGCCACGGCGAAGGTCGCCATCGGCGACTACGTCGAGGTCACCGGCCCCGTGTCCGAGTACAACGGCCTCACCGAGATCAGCCCGACCGCGGCGAACGTCACGGTGATCGAGCCGGCAGCGACGACGACGCAGACGGTCGCGCCCGCCGAGCTCGCCTGGCCGGAGGACGAGGCCGGTCGCGAGTCGATCGAGGGCATGCTGTTCGCCCCGCAGGGCGACTTCACCGTCAGCGACACGTACGACACGAACTATTACGCCTCCATCGGCCTCGCCGCGGGCACCACGCCTCTCATGACGCCCACCGAGGTGGCGAACCCCGACGACGTCGACGCCTACGCGGCCGTCGTCGCCGACAACGCCGCGCGGGCGCTCACGCTCGACGACGGCGCGTCGATCAACTTCAACTCCTCCGCGAACAAGGGCATCCCCCTGCCCTACCTCTCGCTCGAGGAGCCGGTCCGCGTCGGCGCGCCCGTGACGTTCACGCAGCCCGTCGTCGTCGACTACCGCAACAGCCTCTGGAACCTGCAGCCGACGCAGCAGCTCACGGTCGACAACGCCGCCGCCGTCCAGCCGGCGACGTTCGAGAACACCCGCACGGACGGCCCGGCCGACGTGGGCGGCGACATCCAGATCGCGAGCTTCAACGTCCTCAACTACTTCACGACGACGGGCGAGGACGCGGAGGCGCTGGGCGCGAGCTGCACCTACTACGCCGACCGCGTCGGCGACCCCGTCACGGTGAACACGTGCTCCGCGGTGTCCGTGCGCGGCGCCGCCGAGGAGGAGGACCTCCTCCGCCAGCAGGCGAAGATCGTCGCGGCGGTCAACGGCCTCGGCGCCGAGGTCGTCTCGCTCGAGGAGATCGAGAACTCCACGATCGCCGGCGAGGAGCGGGACGCCGCCGTGGCGGCCCTCGTGGAGGCGCTCAACGCCGACCTCGGCGCGGACGAGTGGGCGTACGCCCCGTCGCCCGCGACCGTGCCCGCCGGCGAGGACGTCATCCGCACCGCCTTCATCTACAAGAAGGACGCCGTCGAGCTCGTCGGCGACTCGGTGATCGACGACGACGCGGCGTTCTCGAACGCGCGCTACCCGCTCGCGCAGGCCTTCCAGCCCGTCGGCGGCGACGAGGACGACACGTTCCTCGCGATCGTGAACCACTTCAAGTCGAAGGGATCGGGATCGGGCGTCGACGCCGACCAGGGCGACGGCCAGGGCGCGTCGAACGCGTCGCGCGTCGCGCAGGCCGAGGCGCTCGTCGACTTCGCCGACGGGCTGCAGGCCGAGGTCGGCACCGACGACGTATTCCTCATCGGCGACTTCAACGCCTACACGCAGGAGGACCCCATGCAGGTCCTCTACGAGGCGGGCTACGTCGACCAGGGCGAGAAGACCGGCAAGGAGACCTACTCCTTCGACGGCCAGATCGGCTCGCTCGACCACATCCTCGCCTCCGCCTCCGCCGAGGAGCTCGTCTCGGGCGCCGACATCTGGAACATCAACTCCGGGGAGTCGATCGCGCTCGAGTACAGCCGGTACAACTACAACGCCACGTCGTTCTACGACGAGTCGCCGTACCGCTCCAGCGACCACGACCCCATCGTCGTGGGCGTCGACTTCGCGGACGCGGAGACCTCGACGATCAACCTGCTGAACATCAACGACTTCCACGGCCGGATCGACGGCAACACGGTCGCGTTCGCGGGCACGATCGAGCAGCTGCGGGCCGAGTACGGCGATGACAGCACGCTCTTCCTGTCGGCGGGCGACAACATCGGCGCCTCGCTCTTCGCCTCGTCGGTGGCCGACGACCAGCCGACGCTCGACGTCCTCGACGCGCTCGAGCTGGCGGTGTCGGCGGTCGGCAACCACGAGTTCGACAAGGGGCTCTCCGACCTCACGGGCCGCGTGAGCGACGAGGCGGACTTCCCCTACCTCGGAGCGAACGTGTACGCCGTCGGCACGGACGAGCCGGCGCTGCAGGAGTACGCGACGTTCGAGGTCGACGGCCTGACGGTCGGCGTCATCGGCGTCGTCACGGAGGAGACGGCGACGCTCGTCTCGCCCGGCGGCATCGCCGACGTCGAGTTCGGCGACCCCGTCGCCGCCGTGAACCGCGTCGCCGCGCAGCTGACCGACGGCGACGCCGCGAACGGCGAGGCCGACATCATCGTGGCGGAGTACCACGAGGGCTCGGTCGACGGCGTCGTGGAGGGCGCCACGCTCGAGGAGGAGGTCGCCGCGGGCGGTGCGTTCGCCTCGATCGTCGAGGACACCTCGGCCGAGGTCGACGTGATCTTCACGGGCCACACCCACAAGGAGTACGCGTGGGACGCGCCCGTTCCGGGGTCGACGACGGGCGAGACCCGTCCCGTCATCCAGACCGGCAACTACGGCGAGAACATCGGGCAGGTCGTCCTCGAGGTCGACGGCGCGACGGGCGACGTGGTGTCGTACGAGGCGGCGAACGTCGACCGCACGACGACGGCGGCCGACACGCTCATCGCGACCTACCCGCGCGTCGCGGAGGTCGACGGCATCGTCGACGCGGCGCTCGCCGTCGCCGCCGAGATCGGCGAGCAGCCGGTCGGCGAGGTGACCGCCGACATCACGACGGCGTTCGGCGGCGGCTCCTACGTCGACGGCGTCTGGACCGGCGGCGCGCGCGACAACCGCGCGGCGCAGTCGGCCCTCGGCAACCTCGTCGCCGACTCGCTCGTGTCGAGCCTGTCGTCGGATGATCGCGGTGGCGCCGAGATCGGCGTCGTGAACCCGGGCGGCCTCCGCAACGAGCTGTACGCGGGGACGGACGGCGTCATCACCTACGCCGAGGCGAACGCCGTGCTGCCGTTCGTGAACAACCTCTGGACGACGACGCTCACGGGCGCCGAGTTCGAGGAGGTCCTCGAGCAGCAGTGGCAGCCCGACGGGTCGAGCCGCCCCTACCTGCAGCTGGGGCTGTCGTCGAACGTGACCTACACGTCCGACGCGTCGCAGCCGCGCGGCGAGCGCATCACGGGCGTCTGGATCGACGGCGAGCCGATCGATCCCGCCGCCGAGTACCGCATCGGGTCGTTCAGCTTCCTCCTCCAGGGCGGCGACAACTTCACCGCGTTCTCGGAGGGCGACGACACCCGCGACTCGGGTCTCGTCGACCGCGACGCCTGGATCGACTACATCGAGGCGAACTCCCCGCTGAGCCCCGACTTCGCCAGCACGACGGCGCAGGTCACGGGCATCCCCGCCGGGCAGGTCTCGGCGGGCGACACGGTCGAGCTGCAGGTCTCGGGCTTCGACCTCACGTCGCTCGGCAGCCCCGCGAACACGGTGCTCGAGCCCGCCATCGAGGGCAGCGCGGCCGAGTTCGCCGACGTCGCCGTGACCGACGGCGCGGCGACCGTCTCGGTCGTCGTCCCCGAGGACGCGCCGGAGGACGCGACGCTCGTGCTCACCGCGCCCGACAGCGGCACGGAGATCCGCGTGGCCCTCGAGGTCGCTCCGACCGGCGGGGCCGACGTCGAAGCCGCGGCGGATGCCTCGGCTTCGGCTGACGCGGATGGCTCGGGTGCGGAGGCGGACGCTTCAGCTGCGGCGGACGCGGATGCCGGCGCGGCTGCGGCTGCGGAGGCGGATGCTTCGGCTGCCGCGGACGGTTCCGGTGCGGAGGCGGATGCTTCGGCTGACGCGGATGGTTCCGGTGCGGAGGCGGATGCTGCGGTGGCGGCGGACGCGGATGCCGGCGCGGACGCTTCCGCGGCCGATGCGGATGGCTCGGGTGCGGAGGCGGATGCTTCGGCTGCCGCGGATGGCTCGGGTGCGGAGGCGGATGCTTCGGCTGCCGCGGATGGCTCGGGTTCCGAGGCGGACGCCTCGGACGACGCTGACGCCTCGGCTGACGCGGATGGCTCCGGTGCGGAGGCGGACGCCTCGGCTGACGCAGACGGTTCCGAGGCTGACGCGGACGGCTCGGGTGCGGGCGACGACGGTGCCGCGAACGGCAACGCGGCGAACGCTGCGGCGAACGGGAACGCGGCGAACGCTGCGGCGAACGGGAACGCGGCGAACGCTGCGGCGAACGGGAACGCGGCGAACGCGGCTGCAAACGGGAACGCGGCGAACGCGGGTGCGAACGGGAACTCCGCGAACGCGGGTGCGAACGGGAACTCCGCGAACGCGGCTGCGAACGGGAACTCCGCCAACGCAGGGGCGAACGGGAACGGTGACGGCAAGCCGTCTTCGGCGCCGACGCCTGCGTCGGACGACGAGATCGACGCGGCCACGGGCATCCTGTCGGTCGTCTCGGGCGACATCGTCCCCGGCGGAGACATCGTCCTGAACGTCGGCGAGCAGTACGCCGGCGAGTGGGCCGCTGTGTGGATGCACTCCACGCCGCAGCTGCTCGGCGGGGGCTGGCTCGCGGTCGACGCCTCGGGCGAGGTCGCGGTGACGCTGCCCTCCGACGCGTCGGGCACGCACCGTCTCGTCGCGCAGGATGCGTCGGGCGCCGTCATCGGCGTGCTCGAGATCACGTTCGCGGCGGACGACAGCGGGCTTGCCCCGACGGGCGGGGAGATCGCCGGTGTCGCGATCACCTCGACGCTGCTGCTCCTGCTCGCCGGAGCGATCTCGCTCACGGTGGTGCGCCGACGCCGCGCGTGATGCGCGGCTGACACACGAGGGCCGGTCCGGAGTCGCACTCCGGGCCGGCCCTCGGCCATCCCCTGTCAGCCGAGAGTGCCGGCGAACGCGGCGATCGCGTTCCACCCCTGGTAGGCGCCGAGCACGATGAACAGCACGGTCGTGATGCCGAGCGCGACGTTGAGGTACCACTTGTTGCGGTACTCCCGCGGCACGCGGTCGGTGTTGAGGATGGGCAGGAGCGTGATGGCGAGGAACGGCATGAAGAGCGCGCCGAGGAAGCCGTAGAGCAGCACGAGGAAGATCGGCTGGTCGAGGAACAGCATGAGCATGGGCGGGAAGGTCAGCCACAGCACGTAGACCTTGAACCACTTGCCGTTGGCCTGGGCGTCCGGATGGTCCGAGCCCTTGCCGGTGACGTTGCCCATGAAGTCGGCGAACATGAGCGAGACGCCGTTCCACACGCCGAGCACCGACGAGAACCCGGCGGCCCAGAACCCGACGAGGAACCACACGCCGATGAAGTCGCCGTAGCGCTCGCGCAGCACGGTGTCGAGCTCGAGGAGCCCCTGGTCGCCCGCGGACAGGGCGACGCCGGCCGCCTGCACGACCTCCACCCCCACGATGAGCATCGACACCACGAAGATTCCGGTGACGACATAGGCCACCGTGTTGTCGATGCGCATGACGCGGAGGAACTGCGGCTTGTCCCATCCCTTCTCGCGCAGCCAGTACCCGTATGCCGCGAGGGTGATCGTTCCGCCGACACCGCCCGCGAGGGCGAGCGTGTAGAAGACGGCGTTCGGCGCATCGGGGATGAGCGGCACGATGCCCGAGAGCACCTGCAACACGTTCGGCGCGGCGATGACCGCGAGGATGACGATGGTGACGAACATGAGGCCGACGAGCGCCGCCGAGATCTTCTCGAAGACCTTGTAGCGCCCGAACCAGACGAGGACGAAGGCGATCAGCCCCGTCGCGACGGCCCACATCCAGGTCTGTCCGCCGAAGAGGGCGACGAGAGGGAGAGCCGTCGAGCTCATGGCCGAGGCGGCGTAGACGAAGCCCCAGATGACGATGTACGGCGCGAAGTACCAGACGGGCCAGCGCCCGAGGGAGCGCCAGCCCTCGAAGATCGTCCTGCCCGTCGCGACGGTGTAGCGCCCTGCGCCCTCGACGAGCACGATCTTGAGGATCACGCCGAGGAGGACCGCCCAGAGGAGCGTGTATCCGTAGTTCGAGCCGGCGACGAGGGTCGCGACCATATCGGCCGATCCGACACCCGTCGCGGCCACGATGAGACCGGGGCCGATCACCTTCCATCTCGGGGTCTGCGGTGCCTGCGTCGTCATGCGTACCTCCTCGTATCGCTGGTGCTTCGAGCTTCTCGGCCCGCGGCGGCTGATGTTGAACGGTACCGGGAGGTGAGCGAGATCGGCCGGACGCGTCCCGGCGCGGTGCCCGGGTGGTCGGGTCGATATTCTACTGTCGCGCATATATCACTCAATAGAGTATTCTTGTCGCATGGCAGAGGAGATGCGAGAGCCGACGTTCCTCATCCTCGCGGCGCTCGCCGGGGGTCGTGCTCACGGCTACGCGCTCATGCGCGAGGCCGAGACCCTTTCGGCGGGTCGGGTGCGACTCAAGGTCGGAACGCTCTATGCGGCGCTCGACAGGCTGGCGGGAGAGGGGCTCGTGGATGGTGACGGCGAGGAGGTCTTGGACGGGCGCCTGCGTCGCTACTACCGGTTGACGGACGGCGGTGCGGCTCGGCTCGAGGAGGAAGCGACGAGGCGCGCATCGATGGCGGATGAAGCGCATCGGCGTTTGCGCTCCCGGGGTGTCGCTTCGAAGCCGGTCGTCGCATGAGGGCACTCGACGCCGTCCTGCGCGTGTTCCCGAAACGTTGGTATGTCGCGCATGGGGACGAGGTTCGCGGCACGTTCGCGGAAATGCTGGAGGACGAGCGGCGAGATAGACCTACGCGAGCGGAACTGGCCGACCTCGCCATGCGCGGGGTGCGTATGCGCGTCGATGACATCCTGCCGCGAGTTGTGAGGAGGCCGGCGGCATCCATCGCCATGGGCGTGCTCGGTGGGTTCGCGGCGTTCTTCCTCGCACTGCACGTCGTGCCCGTCGGGATGACGCCCGTCGAAAACGGCGGTGCTCCGTACCTCGTCGGATCGTGGGCGGTCTGCGGTCTCTCGTTGCTCGGCGCATTGGCGGCGCCGATCTCGCGAGCCGTGTCGGTCGGAGCTCTGTTGGCTGCTCTCGCCACGATGGCCGCCGTCGCTGCGTCGAGGCTCGATATCGTCGCCGTCTCGACGGGCCCTTCGACGATGTATGTCGCCCTCTTCGCGCTGCTCGCGGCGGTCGCACTTCTCGGTGAGGTCACGATCGGCGCCACGATGGCAGCCGGTGTGGGGACGTTTGTCGGGCTGCTGACAGTGCATTGGTCTGCCGGGATTCTCCACCCGCGCATGGGGCAGCAGGCGTTCTGGAATCTGGTGGCGGGTCCGCATGCATCGTTCGCCGCGTTGATCCTCGCGGGGATCGCGGTCGCCTACGCCGCGGTCCGCGCCCTTCGGGCTGCGGCTGTGCTGGGCCTCCTCGCCGTGCCCGCGATCGGCGTCGCCGTGCTGTGGCTGCACCGCGAGGACCCATCGATGGGGGCCATCGCCGCATGTGGATGGGGCATCGCGATCCTCCTCGCGACGGTCGCCGCGAAACTGACCCGCCAGCGGGAGTCCCGCCGCATCGCTGTGGTCAACGGCTAGGGCGTTCGACGGGCAAACGGAACGTGGAGAGGTCGGCGGATCGAACTTTCGAATATACTTGCTAATGTCTGGTGCGTGTGTGATGATGGGTACATGGACAAAGGTTCGTCTGTCGGCGGGTTGTCGGGGTGGTTCCCGACGGCCGATGAGACGGTGCGGATGACGGCTCTCGTGGAGGCGATGGATGTCGCGTCTCGGGCGATGGCGGCCGTGGAGGCGGGGCAGGTGCTGCTCGTCGCGCAGCTCGTGCAGATCGCGAACGCCCA